>JANNCC010000150.1:0-11080 GCA_031386125.1 Chitinophagaceae bacterium | reverse complement strand
ACAATTTGAAAAGATAAGCGGCTACTAAAGCTCCAATGATTGGCCCCACCACTGGTATCCAGCTATAACTCCAGTCACTGTCTCTCTTTCCCGGTATGGGTAAAATAAAATGTGCAATCCGTGGGCCTAAATCCCTGGCAGGGTTAATGGCATAACCGGTTGGGCCGCCTAATGATAAACCAATGCCTAACACTAACAAACCAACAGGTAAAGCATCTAATGTACCCAACGTAGCACTCGGTTTCGACATAGCCAATGCACCAAATGTTAATACAAATGTGCCGATGATTTCGGTGATAAGGTTGTAACCGACATTACGGATAGCAGGAGAATTACAAAACACCGCCATCTTTAAGTCTGCATCGTTTGTTACATCAAAATGTTGTTTGTAGGCCAGCCAGGCAATACTTGCCCCAACAATAGCACCACCAAACTGTGCAGCGATATAAGTGGGTAATAAAGACGAATCAAAATCGCCACATGCAGTGAGTGCAATGGTAATGGCCGGATTCAAATGGCCACTGCCGCCCAAACTAGTAGAAGCATACACACCGAGGAATACGGCCATGGCCCATCCAAAAGTGATAACTATCCATCCGCTGTTATGGCCTTTTGTGTTGGTAAGAAGTACGTTGGCTACTACACCACAACCCATAATGATGAGTAAAGCAGTGCCGGCAAATTCACCTAAGAAGGGAGACATAAGCAATCAGTTTTAAGTTGGAAGATAGTTTTTAGCTATTAAATTAAAGGTATTGATTTGTTCTTTTATCCAGTGTTCATCTTTGCTCATTGCTGAGGCCATCAATTTAGCAACCAAAGGAGCTGCTTTGATTGCTTCGCTAGCATTAAGCAATAATTGTCTTGTTCTTCTTGACAAGAAATCCTCCACCGTCATGCACATTTCTTCCTGTACAGATTTCGTAATAATGGTTTTCAGTTCTTCGTTACTTAACGAAGTTATTTCGGCAGGAGTTACAGACTTGTCATGTCCGTTTAGTTTCAACTCTTTTGTAATACAGGGCTTATCAGGCAAATCGAAAGTTTTCATCGCAATATCAACCACATCTTCTGCCATCTTTCGGTAAGTAGTCCACTTGCCACCGGTAATAGTTATTAATCCTGAATTGCCGATGCAGATTAGATGATCTCTTGATAAGGCGGCTGTTTTTTTAGTCTTAACTTTTACCAATGGCCGCAACCCGGCGAACATACTTTTTACATCACTCAGTTGTGGGTTTTTGCTGAGATAACGGCCAATATGTTTTAGGATAAATTCTATTTCTTCTTGTAGTGGAATTGGTTCAGCTAATATATTGTCAACTGGTGTATCTGTTGTTCCCAATACTATTTTATTATGCCAGGGAACAGCAAATAATACTCTGCCATCATCTGTTCTAGGAATCATAATTGCAGTATCACCCGGCAGAAATTCCTTATCAACCACCAAATGTATTCCTTGGCTGGGACTGATAATGCTTTCATGTTTGGCATCATCCATTTTCATAATCGCATCGGTGAACACACCAGTCGCATTGATAACGACTTTACTTTTTACTTCATAGTCTTTCCCGGTCAGAGAATCTTTTACCCAAACACCACAAACCTTGTTACCCATTTTTAATAAGCCGGATACAGGAAAGTAATTGAGCAATGCTGCACCTTGTTGTGCGGCTGTTTGAGCAATGCTGATTGCTAATCTTGCATCGTCAAATTGCCCGTCATGATACAGCACACCACCTTTCAGGTCTTCCCGGTCGAGGGTAGGGGCTAATTGCAGTGTTTCTTCTTTGGATAAAAATTGGGAAGGCCCTAGTCCTAATTTACCCGCCATCTTATCATATATCTTCAGACCGATGCCATAGAATGTTTTCTCCCACCATTTGTAATTGGGTACAACAAATTTTTGATTGTGTACTAAGTGTGGAGCATTTTGTAACAGCAATCCTCTTTCTCTTAATGCTTCCATTACCAGTTTGATATTACCTTGTTGTAAATAACGAACGCCACCATGCACCAGCTTGGTACTTCTGGATGAAGTGCCTTTGGCAAAATCATGTTGTTCAAATAAAATTGTTTTAAAACCCCTTGATGCAGCATCTAATGCTGTGCCCAATCCGGTGGCGCCTCCGCCAATGATACAAATGTCCCACTCGGGTTGGGATTCTAATTGTTGTATCATTTCGTTGCGGTTCAAGTAATACTTATTTAGCATCAGCCCATGCAATAGCAGCTTTCACGGCTCTCTGCCACCCGTTCACCAGTTCATTTCTTTTTGTATCATCCATTGCTGGAGCAAAAGATTTATCTACCTGCCACTGCTCTTGTATCTCAGTCACATTTTTCCAATAACCAACTGCAAGGCCTGCTAAGTAGGCTGCACCTAATGCAGTTGTCTCTGTAATTTTTGGTCGTACTACTTTCGTATTTAAAATATCACTTTGGAATTGCATTAGTTGATTATTCACCGTTGCTCCGCCATCCACTCTCAATTCCTTTATATGAATCCCTGAATCTGCTTCCATTGCTTTTAATACATCATAAGTTTGATAGGCAATACTGTCTAATGCAGCTCTTGCAATGTGGGCATTACTACTGCCTCTTGTTAATCCGAAAATAGTTCCTCTTGCATACTGGTTCCAGTGGGGTGCACCCAATCCTGCAAAGGCCGGAACGAGATATACTCCGTCAGTGTCCTGTACTTGCGCCGCTAATTTTTCTACTTCAACGGAAGAACGAATTATTTTTAATTCATCCCGCAACCATTGCACTACGGCTCCGGCAATAAATACACTTCCTTCCAATGCATATTCTGTTTTACCATCGATCTGCCAGGCGATTGTTGTTAATAAATTGTTTTTTGAAGTGATAGCTTTTTCTCCCGTATTCATCAGCATAAAGCAACCGGTGCCGTAAGTGTTTTTTACCATGCCGGGCTGAGTACATAGTTGTCCGAACAAGGCAGCCTGTTGATCACCGGCAATGCCAGCAATAGGAATTCTTGAATCAGGGATAATATTACCGGTGACACCATAAATTTTACTGCTTGGTTTTACTTCTGGTAACACTGAAGCTGGGATGTTAAATAATTTCAGCAGTTCTGTATCCCATTGCAGCGAATGAATATTAAATAACATTGTTCTAGAAGCATTGGATACATCTGTTACATGTACTTCACCATTGGTCAGTTTCCAGGTAAGCCAGCTGTCAATGGTGCCAAAAGCCAGTTCGCCATTTTCTGCTTTTGCTCTTGCCCCTTCTACATTATCTAATATCCATTTTAATTTTGTGGCCGAGAAGTAAGCATCAATGATCAATCCTGTTTTTTCTTGTATCGTACCGTCATGATTGGCGGTTTTCAATTCATCGCAATACGCTGCGGTTCTCCTGTCTTGCCATACGATTGCATGATAGATTGGCTGACTGGTTTTTCTATCCCACACCACGGTTGTTTCCCGTTGATTGGTAATGCCGATACCAGCTACTTGTTTCATATTAATATGAGCCTTGGCAACAGCTTCGGCCATTGTACCAAATTGGGTACTCCATATTTCATTGGCATCATGTTCCACCCAGCCTGGCTGTGGAAATATTTGTTTGAATTCTTTTTGAGCAACGCTGATGATGTTGCCTTGTTTGTCAAACAGCATACTGCGGCTGCTGGTAGTGCCCTGATCAAGGGCTAAAATATAATGTGATGACATGCAATCGTTTTTAGTAAAAGGAAGTTAGTGAAAAATTGTTATTGATGAATAGAATTCATGCAGTTTAACAGGGCTATGTTAGGGATGATGATAGAAGTACTGATGCCTGGTAAATGATCTTCTAAAACGCCACTCTGAAACTTCCAAAAAGACCAAAATTTTTATCGTTGACCCTCGTAAGTGTGGATGGAAGCACCCGCCATACAAAATCTATACGGAAAGCATGGAAGATGTTATCAATGCCGGTGCCTAATTCGAGATAAGTATTCCCATCCAATGTTTGAAAGTTATGACCTTGTTTAAAGTTAAGGGCTTTGTTGACAGGGGATAGACTACCCCACAAAGTTTTAGCCGTCCAGAACTGGCGAAATTTCAGTTTGGGAAACAACCGGAAGATGCCGTTACCAATATTGTGTTCGATGTTGACACCAGCATATTCATCATGAATAAACTCCCAGCGGTTCATCATGTTGAATGCATATTTGTTGTAATAAAATAATTCATTACCGGGGGCAATGTCGAGCAGGATATATGGCAAAGTGCCAAATGTTTTTCCACCGTACACCAGCCAGGAAATGTTGCCAAATGGAGGAACTTTTAAATAATCTGAAATGCTGGCTGATATTTTCGTGTAGTTATAACTGCTTTTTAATACACCGGCAAATCCTTTACTGATATTAATTTCTCCAACGGGGTAAGCACTGCCAAGGCTGGTTCTGTAGAAATGATTTTCTAAAAAACGTTCGAGATAGGCAAAACGAAAACGTATTGCCACTTCAAAATTGGTGAAAGGCTTACCGCCGCCAATAATTTTAAATGAATCAATGGGCAAAAGATTTCGCAAGGGTAATGTGGACTTGTGTGTGACGGTTAGCAAGTTGGATAGCCAGGGAAGCGTTTCATTAAAGAATTCAAATCTCTTTTCTTCAACTTTTATATTTTTTATCGGAACATTTTTTTTGCGGATAGCTAATGCAAATATATTATCTGACGATACTTCGCCATAATAGCTTTGGCCAAAATCGAGGTCGTTGGTGTAAGATGCATAGAGATAAGTTCTGGGGCTTTTTTCAGGCAAGTAAAAAACTTCACCTTTGCCTTTCAGTTTTTTATCGCCAAAGCCGTAAGCTAGGTAAGTGTGGAACTTGAATTTTTTATTAAAATATTTATTGGTTCCTATATCAAATCTTATCCGGAAGCCTTCCCAGCCATTAGAGGTTATCCAGTTGAACCAGGGGCCAATTTCATAATTGCTGATGTCTTTATACCCGGTGCCGATAAATGCTATTGTCCGGCTAAATTTTTGAAACACCGGTGCATTGGTTAAGGTGTCAATCATTTTGATGATACCACTTTCTGTTTTGGTGAGTGGTTCATGGCGGGCTGTTACCCAGTATTCTTTTTCTTTCTCACCGGATTTTGGCAGGGTAATAATTTCTTCCAGTATTTTATTTTTTGCCAATTCATTTATAACAGAACTATCATTGATGATTACATTCCGATAGGTAGTCGTTTTGCGGCCAATGAATCCCGGCCGGTCTTTTCCCACGGGGGAAATATCGGCTACAAATTTATCTTTTGATAAAAACCAGGTGGAGTCGTTCAGCATTTTGTATTCCTGTATCAGGCTCAGGTTTTCCAGAAAATTAATATTGGCTTCTTTTCCCAATCGCAGATTCATCCGCTGAACAGCAAAAGTGCCTGCATGTACCCAGCAGTCGCCTTCAAACGTATCACCACCCTGGCGACGGGGAGTAAATACGAGATGGAAGAAACGCTGGCTGCTGATAACCTGTGTGTCAACCACCCGGTAATTATAATAGTAGTCGCCATTATCACTGGCAGGGCTTACAAACTGTTTATCAAAAACAGGAATGAAATTGTTATAAACATTCACCACTTGGTCCATGCCACCAAGAAGTTTTAATACACTTTCATTCTTAGTTCCGTTGGTATTGCCGGCTTTTATAATTTCCCTTCTCTTTACTGGTTTTTTCTGGTAATAATAATCCGACAGGGTTTCGGTAAGATAAGTAGGCAAATATCTTATCCCTTCTGAGGTGTCAATATTTTGGTTAAGAAGATCGCTGATTGGTTTCAAGGGTTTAAACTTACCGAACTTCTGAAAGTTGATATTCTTTAAATCAAGCTCCAGTTTATTGTAAAGTTCATAAGAGAAATTGTCAAAGCGATAGCGATCATTATCCGGTTTGTGCTGCACTATTTTTCGCCATACCAATAAACCTTTGTTCACTTTTACTTTTACAGAGGCTCCATCATTGAAAGTGCCCCTTTCCATGTTAATGGTTACATTGATAGTATCTTTCCTTTTATCAATAATGAAGTGGAACGGCTGATAACCAACACAGGTTATTTCGAGGGTATCTGATGGCCATTCATGTAAATAGAAAGTGAAAGCTCCGGATGAGTCGGTGAATTTTCCGACTGTAGTATTTTTAAAAGTGACAGAAGCAAAAGGAACCCTTTCTTCGCTGTGTGAGTCCTGTGTTACACCACGAACAGTTTTTCCCTGTGCAAAAATTACAGGCATCATTGCAAAAAAGGCAACAAACAAGAATAAGATTCTACAAAGTTTACAAAGGGGCATTAGCTGGCAAAAATACACCGGATTGGCTTATTTCTGAATGTTAAATTGGTAGTAAGCAATTTCTTATTGGCAAAAAAATTTGGAAGTATGAATCCCGGACGTTTACTTTGTATTTCAAAGTACTTTTTATGGAAGAAAAAAACCAACCTACCGACTCCCTCCAGGATATTAAAGACATCCGGCTGATAATGGAAAGGTCCAGCCGGTTTATTTCATTAAGCGGTTTAAGCGGAATTGCTGCTGGGGTATGTGCATTAGCAGGGGCATTTATTGCATATGGAATTTTAGATAAGTATTATGGTAGTTATAACAGCTCGGGGTTCTTTTCAGGAGATGATTTCAGCCGCCTTAAAATAAAGCTGACCTTGCTGGGAGGTGGAGTTTTTGTGATTGCCTTTATTTCTTCCTTTTATCTAACCTGGCGAAAAGCCAAAAAGATGGGGCAACCTATATGGAACCTCACTTCGAAAAGATTGGCCTGGAACATGATTATACCACTGGCTACAGGCGGCACTTTTATACTGGGTATGCTGAGGTATGATGCCTGGATGTTCGTTTCTTCCGCCTCTCTTATTTTTTATGGTCTTGCTTTGGTTAATGCCAGTAAATATACCCTGACAGATATCCGCTATCTCGGTTATTGTGAAATAGTATTGGGGTTGATTAATATGTTATTTATTGGATATGGGTTATGGTTCTGGGCTTTTGGGTTTGGTGTGCTGCATATTATTTATGGAATTAGTATGTGGTGGAAATACGAGAGAGTTTAATAAGTTTAAAAGTTTATGTTGAAGAATCCGATAACAGGTTTAAATAAAATTTTTGAGAGCCGAATCCGCCTTGGGGTAATGAGTATCCTGATGGTGAATGAGGAAGTAAATTTTAATGACTTGAAGGAAATGCTCGAAGTAACAGATGGAAACCTGGCTACACACCTGGTAAACTTGGAAGAAAATGGGTATATTAAGGTACATAAAGGATTCATAGGTAAAAAGACAAATACAACTTATACAGTGACAAAATCAGGAGAGAAAGCATTTAATGACCATATTACTGCGTTGGAAAATATGATTAAAGGGGTAAAATAATTTTTTTTAATCACTCACTTTGAAATACAAAGTACTTTTTATGAATAAAGAAATAAAAACTATCAGAAACTGGCTGCGATTTTTTATAGTTGCATTAATACTTAGTGGGTTTACTGCTATCCCGGTTGAAAAAGAATTGTCTTTTCTATGCCGGATCTTTCCCACAGGAACATCTGTCGGCAACTGGCTCGACAAAGTCTATATGGGTTTTCATCACACTAACAACAACTATCCTTTCCTGGCTTATGGGTACGACTGGCTGGCCTTTGCGCATTTTTCTATTGCCATTCTTTTTATCGGGCCATTAAAAAACCCTATAAGGAACAAATGGGTGATAGAATTCGGCGTCATAGCCTGTTTGCTGATTATTCCATGCGCATTTGTGGCCGGGCATTTCAGGGGCATACCCGTTTGGTGGCAGCTGATTGATTGTTCTTTTGGAATGATTGGTCTGGTGCCATTAACGATATGTCTCAAAAAAATAAAACAATTAGAATCTGAAACAACTAATAATTAATCAGCATGGAAACAAACTTACAAGAAACTGTAAAAACAGCCTGGCATAAAAGTAAATGGATTGTAAAGGGATTTATAATCGGATTCCTCGCTTTACTGATGATGATACCCATGCTGTATGTCAAAAACCTGGTTTTGGAAAGAGAAGAAAGACAAAAGGAAGCTGCCCGTGAAATAAGCAGTAAGTGGGCAGGCAAACAAAACATTATCGGGCCGGTAATCGGGTTGCCGTTCTGGGAAACAGATGCGGAAGATACTGCCTCGGCGAAACTTAAACGCAAACACATTGCTTATTTCCTTCCGGATAAACTGAGCATAAAAGCAACGGTAAATCCAAAAGAAAAACATCGTGGTATTTTTAAAGTGATGCTTTATGATACCAAAGTAAACATCAATGGTACTTTTAATGAACTGAATTTCGCCAAGTTAAATATTCCGGAAGATAAAATTATCTGGAATGAAGCCTTTGTAATTATGAACATTGCAGATAGCAGGGGATTAAACGACCAGCTGCTATTAAATTGGAAAGACAGTGCGATTGAATTATCTCCGCAAGCCGGTTCAAAAAACGATGGGATGATGGCTTTATTAAAAGCATCCTCTGTTGCTGATTTCAGGAATATAAATTTTAATACCAGTATTGATATCAATGGGTCAGAGCAATTATTTTTTACCCCTGTTGGTAAAACAACCATTGTTGACATTGAATCTGCCTGGAAGCATCCTAGTTTTTCAGGGAGCATCTTACCACAAACAACTAAAATAAGTGATAGCGGTTTCAAAGCCACCTGGAAAAGTATGGCGCATAAAAGGAGTTTCCCGCAACAATGGCTGGACAATGCCTATAGTCTTTATTACTATTTCCCTTTACCTCCCGGAAGTGATATCGCAAGGACTGATGGAGGGCACATACCCTCACCAGAAGTTTCAATCGGCTCCGCTGCCTTTGGTGTTGATTTGTTTATTCCGGTAAACGGCTATCAGAAAACACTACGAACAGTGAAATATGCACTACTCTGTATCTTACTCACCTTTGCTGCATTTTTCCTGATTGAAACAACGCATAAAAAATCAGTCCACCCTTTTCAGTATGGGCTGGTAGGGCTTGCCTTAATTCTTTTTTACACATTATTACTTTCTTTTTCTGAATACACCGGGTTTAATACGGCCTATGTTATTGCTTCTGTCGCCACTATCGGGTTGATAGCATGGTTTGTAAAAAGCATTTTACAATCAGCAAAAGCTACTTCCATTTTAGCCGTAGTGCTGGTGTTGGTTTATTCGTATGTATTCAGCTTATTACAGTTGCAGGATTATTCATTATTACTGGGTAGTGTTGGTTTGTTCCTTACACTGGCAGTAGTTATGTATTTCTCTAAAAAACTGCAATGGTAAACACGGTTGATCCCGATAGCTATCGGGACGGACGGGAATTTTTATTCCTGTCCTTTATAAAACATTAAAAAAAAAGATGGAAATACCTTTTATTATTTATTTCAGGGCAGTTGGCCTGTATACTATGCTGACTATTCCGGCTATGATTTCTCCCATCGTATATTTTATTTCACTTTTCTATGTAATTATATATGGGTGGTTTGCCTGGGCATTGTTTACGGCACTGTATTTAGTGATTATAAGAGTTAGTACATCTAATGGTTTCCGGTTACTGTTATTAATAGTGGCAGTTCCGGTTGCTGTAGTTTTCGCATTTCAAATGATAGAGGCATTGAAAGTGGAAAGAAATGTTTGGAACTCCGGATTGTTCCTGCTATTTCCCATAGCAGCAACTATCGGTGGTTGGATAAGCCTGTCCATCTCGGCAAAAAAATTTCATCTAAATGAGCCGGAACAATTACAACCGGTCAATAATAAAGATATATGAAGAGAAAACAATCTTTTTCGCTGTATGCACGGGGGCGGAGTTTTGTTTATGCGTTTACCGGAATTAAAACATTTTTTAAAAATGAGCATAATGCTCTCCTGCATTTGGCGGGAACGATTGTCGTATTATTTCTTGCCATTCTTGTCAAAGTATCGGCTATTGAAGTTGCTATACTTGTTTTAGTAACGGGACTTGTGTGGATGGCAGAATTATTCAACACAGCCATCGAGAGAATGATGGATTTTATTTCACTAAAACAACATCCCGGAATTAAATTTATCAAAGACATTTCTGCTGCTGCTGTATTGATAGCTGCTATAGCTGCCTTTATTACCGGCTGCATTGTATTTGTTCCCAAATTGTAAAAATGATTGTATCAAAACTATTTCGATCAGGAAATTTTCTCCTGCTTTTCCGGCAGGCAGGCGTTTCAGGCACTGTACATGAATGGCTGATAGTCTCTTCCTGTTTTAGTGGGCTACTTTTAATTGCCAGAATGATAGCTACCGATTCTTTGGCCTATCTATTTCTGCTCTGGAACTTATTTCTTGCTTTCATCCCTTACTGGATTACCTGGTGGATGACAAGGAACATTACCATTATTGAAAACAAAGTAAAGCTGACAATTGCCCTTGCTGCATGGCTTTTGTTCATTCCTAATTCATTTTACATTATTACAGATTTTTTTCATCTCTCACATTTCGGATCAGCTCCCAAATGGTTTGACCTCTTATTGATTTTTTCATTTGCCTGGAATGGCATTCTCTGTGGTATCATTTCTCTTCGCCGGGTTGAGATTGTTGTCTCATTAATTCGGGGAAAAGGCTTTTCCATCCTGTTGGTTTTTGCAGTGATGTGGCTGAGTGCATTTGGTATTTATATCGGCCGGTTCTTACGGTATAATAGCTGGGATATTATTACCGACCCATTTTCACTGGCCGGAGAGATTATTGACATGATCATACATCCATTTGAGAACAGTTATGCCTGGGGTATGACCTTGTGTTATTCAGCATTTATGACCCTCGTATATTTTACCATAAAAAAACTGAGTGAAACCTTTTCAGTAATAAAATAGGAAAGTAGCGACAGTCTAAGGACTTCGCTTTGCAAATGAAAAAAGGAGTGTTATATGGAACATTGTTTTTGACAATTGTCATTGGACTCAGGGCTTGTTATCTTTTTACTTTCTGCGAGTATAAATCTGTTTTAGTTCTTCCGGGAAAGAGACAAAATCAAATCAAACTGGATGGGTCTTTATCTATTAACCCGTATCTAAGCG
>JANNCC010000141.1:0-14074 GCA_031386125.1 Chitinophagaceae bacterium | reverse complement strand
GGCACAAAATCCGGATAAAGATTCCTTGTACATGCGGCAGCATTACGAAAAATTTGAATACCGCATACCGATGCGTGACGGGAAAAAATTATTTACCGTTGTGTACATGCCCAGAGATAAATCAAAACCTGCAGGCATCTTGATGAACAGAACTTGTTACAATGCCTCCAGCTATGCTGATTATAAAACGCATGGGCATCCATCAAAGTATTTAGTGGAAGATGGTTATATACTGGTGTTCCAGGATGTAAGAGGAAGATATATGAGTGAAGGGCTGTTCGATAATATGACGCCAAATATTACTGGCAATGATCCAAAAAATAAAAAAGATATTGATGAAAGCTCAGATACCTGGGATAGTATTGACTGGATGATTAAGAACTTAAAAGGTAATAATGGGAAAATAGGCATTTTTGGTATTTCATACCCCGGATTTTATTCGGCAGCCTCATTGCCCGATGCCCATCCGGCATTAAAAGCCTGCTCACCACAGGCACCTGTTTCAGATTTTTTCTTTGATGATTTTCATCACATGGGTGCTTACCTGCAGAGCTATACCGCAGCGTTTGCGGTTTTTGGTTACCAGAAAAAAGACACAACAAAGGAAGACTGGTTTATGCCGGAAATAATGCGTTTTTATGGACAGCCTGCAAAAGATGCTTACGATTTTCATTTGAAATCAGGTCCCCTGAAAAACATTACTGAGAAATACCATCACGATAATTTTTTCTGGCGGCAAATCATTGATCATCCCAATTATGACAGCTTCTGGCAAAAAAGAAATATTCTGCCCCATTTAAAAAATATTAAACCTGCTGTGCTTACCGTGGGCGGATGGTTTGATGCTGAAGATTTATACGGCCCTTTGAATATTTATAAAACCATTGAAAAAACATCTCCCGGCGCCAACAATACTATTATAATGGGACCGTGGGGACATGGAGACTGGGCAGCCGAAAAGGGCCAGAGTACACATAATCATATTTATTTTGGTGATAGCATCTCCACTTTTTTTCAGAAAGAAGTTGAACGCAATTTTTTTGCCCATTATCTGAAAGATGAAGGCAATCCAAATTTACCCGAAGCATATATGTTCAATACCGGAAAAAAGCAGTGGGAAAAATTTGATGTGTGGCCACCAAAAGAAATTCCACCGGTACAATTATATTTTGGTGAGGAAGGAAGGTTGTCGGTGAACAAGCCATTGGATGAAAAAGCCATTTTTGAATATGTAAGTGATCCCGATAAGCCGGTGCCTTATACTTCACAAACAGAAGGCCTGACTTTTACACCAAGAAATTTTATGAGTGATGATCAAAGGGATGCCGGACGACGGCCAGATGTACTCAGTTTTGAAACAGAGGTACTTGCTGATGAAGTAACAATTGCAGGAGAAATATTAGCGAAATTGAAAGTAGCAATGACCGGAACAGATGCGGATTTTATTGTAAAGCTGATTGATGTTTATCCGGACAATCATCCCAATTATGAACACAATCCAAAAAATATTATCATGGGCGGGTATCAGCAGTTGGTTCGAAGTGAAACATTCCGGGGCAGGTTCAGAAACAGTTTTGAAAACCCTGATCCATTTAAGCCCGGAGAAATTACTGAAGTGAATGTTCCGCTACAGGATGTGCTGCATACTTTCAAAAAGGGGCATAAGATTATGATCCAGATTCACAGCACATGGTTTCCTTATATTGACAGGAATCCCCAGCAGTTTGTAGAAAATATTTACAAAGCAGAAGAAAAAGATTTTATTAAATCAACTATAAAAGTGTATGGCTCCTCTGTTATAGGGGCAGGCGGGCAGCAGCAGCCAAAGAAAGGATTTTAAAATATCTACACTGCTTTGATACCGGAAAAATAAAATACCATGGTCCGTGAAGACAGATTGTGGCGAGGTAGTAAATAAATCACTAAAACCACTTCCCTCTTTTCCTGTCCCATGTAGTAATACCAATCTTAAACTGTACTGGATTACGAAACTGGTTGGCAACAGAGCCAACTACATAAACACCGAGTTTAAATTTTCCCAATTGGTTAAAAGGATATTTAAACACCCTTTCTACACCAGTAAATACTTCTGCATATTTCAAATTTCTTTCCTTCGCAATAAGAAAGCCAGCACCGGCTATTTCCCGCAATCCTATTTTTTTAAAGAAAGGAATTTTATTCAGCAAGGCCCCATTGAACTCATGAATATAATGGCCTTCATAAAACCGTTTGAAAGTAGCAAAGGTGGAATCCAATGACTGAAAAGCTTCATTAGGATTCATAAACAAGATAGGATCGCCACGCCGCTGGTATTTATAATCCACGAGCCGCAAATCTTTTTGATTTAAAAAGGAGCCGCTTTTTATTGTAAAAGAAGAAATACCCATCACTCCCAGCTTTACTGATTGCCGGATACCAAATTCCAGGTAATCAAAATCTATTTTGCTTTTCAATACACCGGGAATACCTTTTTTCAACAGCACAGAAAAAGTAGGCCAGGCCGAGCCGAGTATCACTTTTTCTTTTGGCTCTCTTATGTATCGCTGACCGGGAGTATATTCCAACCGCAGCCTTCCATAAAAAGCATTGTAGGAGGGAAAAGCAATGGCCTGGTTATTATCCAGCACATCGCCAAACAAACTATCTACTTTATCGTTGGTTTTATAACCACTCACCGACCGGCGAAATGCTACGTCCACATTAGAATATAAAAACAATCCGTTGGCCAGTTCTATACTATGCCCCAACCCCACTGCCTGGTGCAGGTAAACATTGTTCCGCTTTATCATGTTTATCCAGGCATCACCACTAAAGATGGCTTCAAAACTTTTTTCTAAACTCACATAATAATAGCCCCGGTTGAAAGGGTTGTACAACCTGTTGACCCGTACACTCCCGTTGATGTCTTTATTACGCAGGCCATAACTCAAATCGCCATTAATAAAAATATTTTTTCTTGACTCAAAGGTTTTTGAATAGCCAACAAAAGCCTGTATCCTAGTTCCACCAAAACTGAAAGGCTGGTAAAGAGTGTATAAGGCTGGCAAATTCCAGTGTCTTCTTTTTTCATGGTCGTTAAAATTCTGTCCTTTGAATAAAATTTTCTGCCAGGTTATTTTATTCGTTACCCTGTCCAATGAATCAAGGTAGGCTTTGGTATGTGTAGCCTGGTAAATGCTGTCTTTGTAATGAATAAACCTCACTTCTTTTTCTGTTAATGGTTCGGTGCGGTTGGCTTGCCAGAAACTACTGTCTCTTTTGTAAGCCTCAGCCGATGCAGCACTCAGCTCTGTTCCGAAATGCTTTTTATCAAATTGTTTGTTGAGTTCAAAATCTTTGTAAGTAACAACGGTGCGGCCAGAAGATTTCTTTTTATCAGAAATGGCATTGTAGGTCAGTTCCTGCCGGGTTATCATCCATGCTTTTCCATTCACCAGTTCATGCTGCTGTTCCACTTCAAAAAAATCATATTCTGCTAAGTGATATTTTGGCAACTGCAACTTTGTATGCAACACCATCCAGGTGCCATCAGCAATCGTTATTTCCCCTTCCACCGTTGCATTGCTTAGTTGTCGTGGCTTTACACTGATGGTATAAATTTTTTGTCCGTTAATCGTTTCTGTTTTCACTGTTTTAAACCGGTAAGCCAGTAAACCACTATAGCTAAGCGGTGATAAGAAAGGTGTTTGAGAAATAGTGGGTATGCTTACAATATTATTATAGAAATTAAAATCTGCTTCTGTAGTAGATAGAAAAAAGAGGTTGAATGCATTTCCTCTTTTACTGATGCCGGTTCTTTCTTCTTTAATGCGTTTTGCTGATTCTCTATCCAGACGAAGAACTATTTCTGCTAAAGCCATACGGTTCATTTCATCTTTAGCCTGTTTTGCTTTAATCAAAGAATCGTTCTTTACTGTTTTCTTTGGTTTCTTAAATGCCATCGAATCTTCCTGCAACGCTTTAATGTAAACATTGCAGGAATAAGCTCCAGCCGCAGCTTCAATAGCATCTTTTCCCTGTATCACATTCCGTATGTATTCTTCAGCCTTGTCTCTAAATTTTCCTTTCACTGTTACTTCCGATAGATTAGTGACATCACCGGCTTCCATTATTACATCCTGCTGAAAATCTGTTTTTCGTACAATAATAGTTATCACCTGCACTTTATAGCCCACCATACTCACCACTAATTCCCACTTACCTTCTTCCAGTTCCAGTTGATAGCTTCCATCTTCTTTAGTAACGCTGCCTTGTTTATATTCTTTTATCTGCACACTGGCAAAAGCAAGCGGTTCCATCTTTGCATTGGTAATTTTTCCATACACTTTTACAGATTGAGCAGTGGCAGAAAAGCCAAGAAGCAGTAAGAAAATAATAAGTAGGTTTCGGTGCATAGCAGTTGCCGGCAAAATAAACTGATATTGTCATCAGTACTTTGTTGCCAACACTAAAACGAAGAGTTTTCCGAAATATTTAACAGGGCGGCTATTTTGTTTGTGAAGGGGGGAAAGAAGCAAAAAGTTTGAATTTTTATACTGGTTTTTTGTACCTTGAATCATGCCCAAAATATTTCAATACCTGAATTTTATTATCCGCTTCTATACAAACGACCATTTACCGGTTCATGTTCATATCCAGCTTCAGGAACGGGAAATGAAAGTGGAGTTTGAAATATCGGGAGATAATGTAATTTTGGTATTCAAACGGGTAAAAGGGAAAAAACCACTTTCAGAGGCAGAAGCTAAGGAAGTGGCGGTGTTCTTAAAAGCAAATTTTAAAAAGATTATTTCCAAATGGGAAGCAGTATTCATATATCACAAAAAAGTAAGGTGCGAAGTCATCGCAAAAAAGCTGAGCAGGAAGTAACGCTGGTTTCCGCAGGATATGCCCATGACTTTATTATCAAACTAACTTTCCTTTCAAAAATGGATACCATTACAACATATAAAGATTTCCTTCCTTTATTTCAACAATATGTAAAAGGCGATAACCTGAAATATTTTGCTCCCGCCAATTTCAAGAAATTCATCGTTAAAAATGGCAATATCCACTGGGGCAAAAATGAAGATGTGATTTTTCCAACCAGTATGCTGCTTGGTGATAAGAAGGTCGCAGGTTCTTCTGAAGAAATCCTATATGTAATTTAAATATAGCATCACCTCCAGGCATTCCTAAACCTGTCCCAGGTCGTCAATCCAATCTTAAACTGCACCGGGTTATTAAATTTATTGGCAACAGAACCTATCACATATACTCCCAGCTTCACCCTTGCCAATGGATTAAAAGGCCATTTAAAAACCCTTTCTATGCCGGTAAAAAACTCTAAATACCGAAGGCTTCTATCTTTCGTTATCAAAAAACCGCCACCCGCTACTTCCTGTATTTTTAATTTTTTCATAAAAGGTATGCGGTTAATAAGAAAGCCATTGAACTCATGCACCAGGTTGCCCTGATAAAAACGATCGAACACCGGAAAGGTGGAATCCAATGCCTGGAATGTTTTGTTAGGATTCTGAAAAAACAACGGGTCGCCCTGCCGCATAAATTTGTAATCAATAATCCGCAGGTCATTTGTGTTGGTAAAATCACCGCTCTTGATAATATAATTTGTTTGCCCGGCTACACCAAGGTTGATATGATGCTCCAATCCAAACTCGAGGTAATCAAAATCTATTTTACTGCGAAAGAGTTTGGGTATCCCTTTCCGCCATATCACATAAAAGGTCGGCCATTTGGAACCGATGTATATTTTTTCCTTTGGCTCACGGATATAACGCAGTTTGGGGGTGTAATATAATTTTACCTGGTTGTAGGTGGCGTTATATGGATCAAAATTCACCGGTGGCTCATTTGGAATACCAAAAATGCTGTCGGCATTATTGCCTACTTTGTAATCACTTACCGAACGGCGAAAGGCAATTTCGAAACTATTGAGAAGACGGAATCCGCTAAACAGATCAAGACCATGTTCTATCTCAATAGAATTGTTCAAATAAATATTGCTCCGTTTCAATACATTCACCCAAGCATCGCCAGGATAAATAAATTCAAAGTTTCTGCCGGCCCTGATGCGGTATTCCCCTTTGTTAAAAGGATTGTACATCCTTTTAATTCCGACTGTTCCATTTATATCATGATTACGGAATCCATAGCTCACATCTGCTTCCAGTTCCAGTTTTTTCCGGTTCGGATAAGTTTTACGGTAAGCACCTGCCAACTTTAACCTTGCACCCCCAAATGAGACCGGCTGTATAAGTGAAGTAATGGGCGGTAGTATCCACATCCTTTCTTTTTTGTGGTCATTAAATATCTGGCCGAAAATCAGCATCTTCTTCCAGGTTATTTTATTCAACACCCTGTCTATCGAGTCCAGATAAGCTTCGCTGCGCATATAACGATAGACACTGTCCTGGTATCGGGCATACAGTTCCTGCTGCTTTGACAATGGTTCCAGCCGCACCGATTTCCAGAAAGTAGAATCTTTCTGATAGGCTTCTTCGGAAGTAGAGCTCACTTCATTTCCAAAATATCCTTTTTTAAAGTTTTTTTGCAGCTCATAATTTGAATAAGCAACAATTGTTTCGCCATACAGTTTTCCTTTTTTTGTTTTGGTGTAATAAGTAAACTGCTGACGGGTTATCATCCTTGCACTGTCTCCCACTTTTCCATATTCCTGCTTTACTTCCATGTAATCATACTCCGGCATGTGGGCAGGGGGCAAGTTGAACACAGCACTTATCACATCCCAGGTACTGTCCTGCACTGTTATTTCACCTTCAATGGTGGCATTACTAAGCTGCTTTGGTCGCACAGCAATCGTATATACTTTAGGTTTTACGGTTCGGTCAATCTTTATTGTTTTAAAACGATAAGCAACTAATCCACTATAACTAAGAGGAGAAACAAATGGGATTTTAGAAACAGGAGGTGTATTGATCAGGTTATTATACAGGTAAAAATCACCTTCCAGCGCAGAGAGATAAAAAAGACGTTCGGTGCTGCCCCGTCGTACAATACCGATTTTTTCTTCTTTCAACTGGCCGTTATCATTCCTGTCCACTTTTAATGACACTTCTGTCAGCGACATACGATCGTAGTTTTCTTTCAAAACGGTATCCCCTTCATTTTCTTTTTTCTTCGTAGCGGTAACAGAATCCATCTGGAAAGCCCTGATATATGCATTGTAAGAATAGGGGCCAATTGCATCCAGAATGATTTCTTTATACCTGACCACATTCCTGATAATTTCTTCGGCCCTGTCTCTTGTCTTTACTTTTAGTATTACTTCGGAAAGATTGCTTGCATCATCCGTTTCCAGTTCCAGGTTTTCAGCAATATCCTTATCGTTAACAAAAACGGTTATTACCCGGGTTTTATAACCAATCATACTCACCACCAGATCATACTTGCCCCTTTCAACAAAAAACAGGAATGAGCCGTCGTCTTTGGTAACATCGCCTTTGCGCAGCTCTTTTATTTCAACACTGGCAAGTGGTAAAGGTACCTTCCTGTTATCCAATATTGTACCCGACACCTTATACAATTGACCATAGGAAAAAAAGCCATGTAATAAAAACAGTAACAGTAAAAAACGGCCGGGCTTACACTTCATTTTTGGGGAGGCAGGTTTATTTCAGCTACAAAAATTGCGATTAATAAACTGGTTAGTTATGTTTTAGTTGAATTTTTTATTTTTTTAACAGAACACTAAGAGCACTTGCACATTAAATACAGAAGCAGAGGAGATGAACGCAGCAACAGCATAGTTGCAAAATTTTGAAAATAAAAAGGCAGGCTACGGATATATCCGGCCTGCCTTTAAAAAAATTATTTCCTATTAGTGCTGTTGTCCCTGTTCAAAATCAAATTTATCTCGTCCCTGGTGAGCTGCAAATGCGGCGGGATCACCAAATGGCCCAAGATATTTGGCAGCACCAAAACCAAGGATTGGCCAGAAAATCAAACCAAGCAAGACCAATCCTGCTGTAAAGCCTTCATCCTTTCCAAAGCTCTTAGATATCATATTGTATAACCAAATCAAAAAAATGATATTAAGAAATGGTATTAGACAAAGCAATGTCCAGTAGCCGGGTTTCCCTGCAATCTTTGTCATGATGTAAATATTGTAGATAGGTATGATGGCCGCCCAGCCCGGCTGCCCGGCCTTAGTGAACACTTTCCACATCGCTGCAATGATAAATATTGCAATGGCCAGTATAAACACTATTAGACCCATTGGAATTTCAACATCTTTGTACATGATTGTTGGTTTTGGTGGATTACTAAAATAAGCAATAATTGACAATATAAACGTGCTGCAAAAGAATTGTTGTGAATTTTACTACAGAAAAAACTCTTAACTAAATCTTTACCCCTGTTATTTGTATTAACATCTGTGAATAAGTAACTTTAGGAACTAATAACTGTGATAAGTTATATTTGAAAAAGAAGAGTAAGGCTTCTGAAAATGGTCAGAAGACGCAACTTAATCCGGTACTGCTCTTCGCCGGTTTTTTGAATTCATGGTTCCGCTTCCCACCCAATGAAAGAAGCCAGCCATCTAAACTGAAGTGAATTGACAGACACTATCATCAACCTTGAAACCGTAAACCCTATTGAATTTTTTGGTGTTAACAACGGTAAACTCGACGTCCTCAAAAAGAAATTTCCCCTGCTAAAAATTCTCTCCCGTGGCACGCAGCTAAAATTAAGTGGTGCACCAGAGCAGATAGATACTGCACGGGAAAAAATCTCCCTCATCGTTTCCTACCTCGAAAGAAATGGCCACATGAGCCAGAATTATTTTGAGCAGGTACTCGGTGGAGATGATGCCGAAGTAATTGACCATTTTCAGGAAAAGAACCCAAATGAAGTTTTGGTGTTTGGCCCCAATGGAAAGTCTGTACGAGCAAGAACGGCCAACCAGAAAAAAATGGTGCAGGAGTCTGAAAAGAATGACATCGTATTTGCCATTGGCCCTGCTGGTACTGGTAAAACCTATACCGCTGTTGCCTTAGCTGTACGGGCATTAAAAAATAAACAGGTAAAGAAAATCATTCTGACAAGACCTGCGGTGGAAGCCGGTGAAAGTCTCGGTTTTCTTCCCGGTGACTTGAAAGAAAAAATTGACCCGTACCTCCGTCCATTGTATGATGCACTGGATGATATGATACCGGCTGACAAACTCGGTTATTATATGACGACCCGGACCATTGAGATTGCACCGCTTGCTTATATGAGGGGCCGTACACTGGATCATGCCTATATTATACTTGATGAAGCCCAGAATGCTACGGAACTGCAATTGAAAATGTTTCTGACAAGGATTGGTGCCAATGCCAAAGCCATCATTACCGGCGATATGACACAAGTAGATTTACCAAGAAATCAACGGAGCGGATTGCAAATGGCGGCCCGTATTTTAAAGAACATTGATGGCATTGCTCATATAGAGCTGGATGAGGAAGATGTTGTACGTCACCGACTGGTAAAAGCCATCATCAAAGCGTATAATAAAGAACATGAAAAAGAAGAGGAGGAGTATGCCAACCGGCAAACCCCGTCAATTGTAAAGAAAGATAAGCCTGTCCAATAGCACCTGGCCGTTAAAAAATTTTTACCCTTTAAAGATTTTGATATAAACGACCTGATGCCGAAGATTTATTACTTTGCAGGAATGAAGAGAACTACTATTTTCTTTTTGTTCCTGCTTTTTTCTTTTGTGGCCTGCAAGAACAAAGACAAACAAACAAACGGCAAGTCAGAAAACAATATTGATGCTGCCAGAAATTTTATCCGGGCAGCGTTGGATGGTAAGTTTGAACAAGCAAGGACTTACCTGGTTGCTGATTCTGTTAATACAAATTGGATGGACATAGCAGAAAGAAATTATCAGAAATCAGAACAGGGGATAAAAGATGGATACAGATCTTCCTCTATTAATATACACCAGGTAAATCCTGTAAATGATTCAACAACTGTAGTCATTTTCTCCAACTCATTTAAGAACGACCATGATACATTAAAAGTATTAAGGGTAAATGACCAGTGGCTGGTAGATTTGAAATACCTGTTTCAACATGATACAGACTCTGTTCAGCATAAAATAATTAGCAACGATACCATAAAATGATAAAAAGCATTCTACTGGTCAGGTTAGATGGCGGCATCGGCAGCATAGCCCTTTACTTATGCCAGCTCTGGTTTGCAGCAAATTATGTTGGTATGAAGATTACGAGATAACAATAAATCATCAATCAATGCTGACGGTTAAACATCCCTGGCATGGTGCCCATTACGGAGGCAAAGCTCCTGCAACCGTAAATGCTCTCATTGAAATTCCTCAAGGTTCCCGGTCAAAATATGAAGTAGATAAAGAAACCGGCTTACTGCGATTAGACAGGGTAATCTACTCTTCTTTCCAATATCCCATCAATTATGGTTTCATACCGCAAACACTGGGACATGACGGCGACCCATTAGATATACTGGTACTGTGTTCGCAACCCGTTCAATCACTTTGCCTGGTAGAAGCCAACGTAATTGGCAATATGCAAATGATAGACAGCGAACAGATGGATGACAAAATAATTGCGGTGGCGGCGAAAGATCCATCCGTCAATCATATTACAAGGATGGAAGAACTGCCACATCATTTTTTACTGGAGCTTAAAAATTTTTTTGAACAATATAAAGTGCTGGAGAATAAAAAAGTGGCAATTGATAATTTCCAGGATCAGTTAATCGCTTACCGGATTATTAATGAAGCAATAGAGTTGTATCAACAGACTTTTAAAAAATAATTGATGGGTACTAATCAAAAAAATACTATGGCAACTCAATTAATAATAACAGCATTGCTTATAGGTCTTGCTGCAGGTATGCTCAGCGGACTGGTAGGTGTAGGCGGTGGCATCATCATGGTACCTGCATTAATTTTCTTTATGAACTACACACAGCATCAGGCGCAAGGCACTTCATTGGCTGTGCTTACATTACCAGTAGTAATTCTTGCTTCCCTTTATTATTATTATCAATGCCAGAAGCTGGGAACACCGATTGATTTGAAAATAGTCGGTTTGCTGGGTGCAGGTTTTATAGTTGGTGCTTTCTTTGGCAGCAAAATGGCTTTAGCGATTGATCAGGAAACGCTGAAAAAAATATTTGCCGTTATTCTTTTTTACACCGCTTTAAAAATGCTGAGTTGGGATGTGATGATTGTGAAGTGGGTGAAGGGGGTATTGTCGTAAACAATACAACCACTTTATTTTGTTTCCTATTTATACCTTCTCAATCCAACTTTAATCCCCATACCACCTGCTGTAGCCATCCAGCCATCTGTCGTTTTAGCGAAATAGTAAACTGATTGCATAGCAACTGGTAGCTTCAACAGACGGAAGCCAACTCCTAAACTAAATGACGGGGCAATACTGTTAAAATCCCATTTCCCGTTCGTCATTTCCTTTGCAAGTATATTTTTATTTGTAAGAAGATCATAAGAGTAGGCCTGCTCAGTACCCCTGTCTTTTGCAAACATATAACCAAGCCCTATGCCTGCCATCAGACCATTCCCCTCTTTTTTCCCAGTGTAATAAGTAACCTTTACAGACGGGGTAACAGAAATAAAATGTCCTTTTGAATACACATCATCGCAATAACACTCATACTTTGTATTCCAATAATGAATGTCATATGAAAGAGCCAGGTGATTCTTCAACGGCTTCTGTACACCAGCCATAAAAGAAAATGGATTCTTCACACATCCACCCGCTAACACCTCAACATATGGGGTCAGGAGTTTGTTTACCGATGCTCCTTTATCCTGAGCCAGAAGAGAAAGAGAAGAAACAATGCAGATGATAATTAATAACAGTTTTTTCATAAAACAGCATTTAAAAATTGCTAGTTGAAATAAAATTCAGGGCATTCTTACCACATCCGCCTTACAGCTTTTAAGGACAGCACTCTCTTTCCGGTTACTGCATTCACCACTCCCTTCTTATTTATTTCGTCAATCCTCACTTTACCAGATGAGTGAATAATTTGCTCATTACCCAACAAAATACCAACATGAACAATATCCTCTTTATTATCAAAAAATGCAAGATCACCGGTTTGTGCTTCACTTAATTTTTTAACGGGTTTCCCTTCCTGTGCCTGTTGCCATGCATCTCTCGGAAGGTCAATCCCCATTAGCTTAAATATTATCTGCACAAAGCCACTGCAATCAACTCCAAGCGGAGTCCGGCCCCCCCATAGATAAGGAGCATTTAACCATTTAGCGATTAGTTGTTTTACTAATTCAGCAGATGGCTGTTGCTCATCTCGGTTAAAATAATGGCCGGAAAAATTATAATCAACATTTCCCAATTTCCCTTTTCCACTTTCAAAGAATGGCAAGGTTGACCCAACTGGTACATGTATTTTCTTTTTTTCTACGGACACTGCACTCAGCATATCCGAAGTAGCATAAACACTAACAGCACGGGCCGTTTTTTCATCCACCACTTCCAGCAAAGTGTTCGTCAACCAGCCTTCATAACCATCATGCAGACTGCGGATTTTTACCCACAGGTCGCCGTTTGTCTTCAGCACTTTCACTATTTCACCAAATAGTAATTGGTTCACCATTTCTTTCCGGTGATTTGGTTTGCGGCGAACCGGTGCAGCAGGAACTGCAACAACAGCATAATCCATAGAATAAATTTTTATCGAAAGTAATAAATACGGCTCAGTAAAATTTTGGTGAATTTGTAAAAACCTGCATCTTACTGGCAACAAATAACTATTTTCCGTTTGTGAAGGCTGATAAATACCAGCATATAACCGACCAGGAACTGCTTGAACAGTTTTATGCCGACCATGATAATGAATGGTTGGGCATTTTGCTGCAACGCTATACCCTGCTGCTGCTCGGTGTAAGTATGAAGTATTTGAAAAATGAAGAAGAGGCCAAAGACAGTGTGCAGCAGATTTTTTTAAAAGTGATACAGGAATTACAGAAATATAAAGTAGAATACTTCAAATCATGGCTGTATATGGTGGCCAAAAATCATTGTCTGATGAAACTGCGGGACAGGCAAGGAAAAATTACCGCTGAGATAAGCGACAAACTCACCACCAAACCAGAAGATGAAACTGACATGCAGGCATTAGTGGATAACGACCACACTCTTGAACTCATGGAACTGGCATTGAAAGAACTAAACCCAGAGCAACAGCAATGTGTAACTTTGTTTTATTTGCAAAAGAAAAGCTATCAGGAAGTGAGTGATGAAACCGGCTACAGTATGCTACAGGTAAAAAGTTATATCCAGAACGGCAAACGAAATTTGAAAATACTGATTGAAAAAAAACTAAGTGATGAAATGAACAGAAAGTAAAATGTTAGAAAATTATAAAAACATATTATCCAATTTGTCCACCGATATTGACCAGGAAACATTGCTGCTTTACCTGCAGGGCAAGTTGTCTGAAGACAAGAAGCATGAGGTGGAAAAACAATTGTTGCTAAATGAGTTTGATGAAGATGCTATTGATGGCTTACAGGAAATAAAAGATAAAGAACAACTGCAGTACATGGTGGAAATGCTGAACCGTGACCTGAAAAAGAAAACAGCAAAGAAAAAGCAACGCCGGGAAAAGATGAAAATTAAAGACCAGCCCTGGTTATACGTTTCTATTCTTATACTGATTCTGCTGATAGTGCTTTGCTACATTGTTATCAGGCGGTTGATATCCTGAGATTAATATTTTATTTTACCCGCCCATTTTTTCCAGGCATCAAACACTTCTTTGGCCTTGGGATGCGGATGATGAACAAAAGGAATTTTCCGGTCACTTATTTTTGCAGTAATCTCATTATAAATAAAATCATCATCAAATTCTATTTCCGCAGCCTCTTCTTTTGTATTGGCATACACCACTCTTTTGGGCCTTGCCCAATAGATAGCGCCAAGGCACATCGGGCAGGGTTCGCAGCTGGTAAATATTTCACACTCTTTCAACTGGTATGTTCCTAATTTTTCGCAGGCATTTCGAATGGCCACCACTTCAGCATGGGCCGTCGGGTCAT
>JANNCC010000137.1:0-8458 GCA_031386125.1 Chitinophagaceae bacterium | reverse complement strand
TTCAGTATCATATTATCTGAATCAGCAAAAATTTGGTAAACAGTGCTCCGGGGAATTAGTGGTGAATTCAATTGGTGCTTTGTCTGGAAAAAGGATATATATCCACCGATTATCAATAACACATTGACAGTTATAAGAATTCTGCAAGCCCATTGCAACTGATTTTCCTTTTTAGATATTTCAGTCATAATCAAAAATACATTTTGTTTCTTTGTCTTTTATGAGTCATTCTGATTTATTGGCGCAATTTTGTGCAACTACTAAAAGCAACAACCTTTTCTCATCAAAAGACAAATTGCTATTAGCGGTAAGCGGCGGAGCAGATTCTGTGGTATTATGTGAACTATGCAAACAAGCCGGGTATCACTTCATTATTGCGCATTGCAATTTCAAACTGAGAGGAGAGGAGAGTGAAAGGGACGAACAATTTGTAAGAGAGTTGGCAACGAGATATGCAGTTGAAGTTTTGGTTAAGCAATTTGACACAGAAATGTATGCTGCTGAAAATAAATTATCAACCCAGGAAGCTGCAAGGGAATTAAGGTATAATTGGTTTGCTGAATTAGTCAGGAGTTGGGAGCCGGGAATCAAGACCAGAAACTTTCTTTTAACTGCCCATCATGCAGATGACAGTAACGAAACTGTTTTGATGAATTTCTTCCGGGGAACTGGTTTGCATGGGTTGACAGGTATTCCGGTATCTAATCAGTATATCCGCAGACCGTTGCTGTATTTTTCCAAGGATGAACTGCTGCAATTTGCCACTGAAAACAAGCTAGAGTTTGTTGAGGATTCATCTAATCAATCTTCTAAATACACCCGAAATTTTTTTCGCAATGAAATTATACCTGCCGTCAGCAAAGTGTATCCGCAGGTGAGAGAAAACCTGCAGGACAACATCACCCGGTTCGCAGCAATTGAAAAACTCTACCAGTTATCTGTTGCTGAACTAAAGAAAAAATTATGTAAGTCTAAAGGGAAAGAAATTCATATTCCCGTAAAGCCATTAATGGCTTATGATAACAAGGCGTTGATTTATGAAATCATTTCCGGCTATGGCTTTACTGAAAAGCAGGTGGATGAAGTGGTGAAGCTGGCAGAAAGTGATTCGGGAAAATATATCCAGTCGCCAGCCAGTAGTTACCGGATCATTAAACACCGGCATTGGTTTATTATCAGTCCGGTTACGGCGACAGAATCTGAAAATATCATTATTGAAGAAGTTGATACTGTAATTCAATTTGCGTTAGGAACTCTTGGAATAGAAAGAACTTCAAACCTCCAACTTACAGCATCAAACACTGCCGTCTCTCTTGATGCAAAGGAAATTCAGTTTCCCCTGCTGCTCCGTAAAAGAAAAACCGGTGATTACTTTTATCCTTTGGGGATGAAGAAAAAGAAAAAAGTCAGCCGCTTTATTATTGACCAAAAATTATCGAAAACAGAAAAAGAAATTATTTGGGTAATTGAAAGTAACCAACGAATTATCTGGGTGGTGGGTCACCGCATTGACGAACGGTTTAAACTAACGGAGAATACGAAGGCGGCACTCAGCCTTACTTTATCCCCTGCCAAACAAACTGGGGTTCTTTAATTGTTCCAATATATATTCGAAAAGAACGGGCTGCATGGCAGCTATTAGTGCTACCGTAAAGCCAAGACCAAACAGGCTGCCCCAAAGGTGCGCATCATGGTTGATATTATCTCCGCCTTTTTTTGACATCATGACACAGTAAACAATATACAGTACAGCATAAAGGAGTGCTGAAATTTTTAATGCACCATATAAATAAATACTGCTCCACGGATCAAAAACAACAGCGGCAAAGACAACGGCTGACACTGCACCGGATGCGCCGAGGCAATGGTAATTATAATTATCTCTTTGCTTAAGATAAGTTGGTAAGTCGGAAGCTATAAGGCCCAAAAAGTACAGGGCCAAATAAGCAATATTTCCACCAAGACCGTAAATTGAAAAAGCCATCTCTACCACCTGGCCAAAAAAGAATAGGGTAAACATATTGAAGAACAGGTGCATGTAGTCATTATGAATAAAACCACTGGTGATGAAACGGTAAAACTGGTTGTACCGTTTAACGCCATAAGGCCACATGATTGTTTTGGACAAAACATCCTGGTTGTTCATCGCAATCAGCGACACAATTACGTTAACTGCAATCAGTACAAGGGTGACAGGATAATTAGCTAAGTCGTTCATCCGATAAAATTACTGGTTTAATGATAATCAACTGTGATGATATTTTTCGTTGCGCAGAATGGTGCAGGCCCGGTACACCTGTTCGGCCAGTATCAGCCGCACCAACTGGTGTGGAAAAACTAATTGCGATAAGCTCCATTTATAGTCAGCTCTTTTAAGCACTGCCTCATCAATGCCGAATGCACCGCCGATTAAAAAAATAACCTGCTTAGTGCTTTCATTGGCTCTTGCCTGAATAAAATTGGCGAGCCCTTCTGAGCTTATTTGTTTTCCCCTTTCATCGAGTGCTACCAGGTAATCATCCTTAGTCAGTAATCCTGTAATTATTTCTCCTTCCTTCTTCTTCAAATCAATTTCGCTGAGAGTGGCAGCATTCTTTGGAACAGGAATGATTTTCCATTCTACCTTAAAATACCTTGAGATGCGGCGGGTGAAATCTTCCACACCTGTTTTAATATAAGGCTCATTTGCTTTTCCGATAGACCAGAGTTGTATGTTCATGCCGGCAATCCCAGAGTGGGAGCTTTGTTATTTTATGAAAGTAAAGAAAACCTCTCATGAAAGAGAGGTTTAACTATTATCTTTTAACTTAAAAACACTTTTCGCTTCAGAATCCTTTTTTAACTTCTTCTTTTATCTGTATTTCTGTTACCGGTCCGTATTTTTCAGCAATTTTTTTTATTTCTGCTGATTTGCCTACCAATACAAACTGAAGTTTATCCTTTGGAAAATATTTAGTGATGATTTCTTTTGCTTTTGCAACAGTCAGCCCATCTACATTTTTTTCAAAATTATTGATGAATGATTCATTAAAGTTGTACCAAAACATCTGTGTCATCAATCCGGCCAATTGTCCGGCAGTTTCATATCGTGGAGGAAACTGGCCCTTCACATAATTTTTTGCCGATGCCAATGATTGTTCGTCAATGCCATTGTTATGCAGTTTGCTCAATACTTCTAATGCCTTATCAATAGCAGGCTCAGTTGTTTTACTGGCAGTAAAAGTGGAAATATTAAAAGTGCCTGCATTTTTTAAAGCAGAAAAACGACTGTTGGCCCCGTAAGTAAGGCCTGTATTTACCCGCAATTCATCGTTCAGCATTGAAGTAAAACGGCCACCAAACAATGTATTGACTACATCAATGGAAACAAAGTCAGGATTATTTCTGCTGATGCCCGGTGAGCCAATATAAAAAGTAGTTTCCTTGGCATCATCTTTATTAATCAACAGCACCCGGCTACCAGAAGGGCTTGTAATTGCTTTAGAAGCCTTGTTTAATTGAGGCTTACTTCCTTTTTTCCATCCCGAAAACAACGTGGTTATTTTTGTTGTCATTTCCGCCGTGTTAAAATCTCCTGCTACTGCAATGGCTGATCCTTCAGGCAAATAATTTTCGCTATAAAATTTTTTCAGATCATTTACTGTAAGTTCAGTTACGGTTGAAATTTTTCCCTGGATTATGTTGCCATATACATGGTCGCCGTATAAGAATTTATCAAAATAGGCGGCGATAACAGAACGGGGGCTTTCTTTTTGCTGCTCTAATGAAACAAGTAGTCTCTTCTTCTCTTTATCAAATTCTGCAGGATCAAAGACAGGGTCGAGCAATACTTCTTTAATTAAACCCAGAATTTTCTCTTTATCTTTTGAGGCGAATTTTGCTGAAAGGCCAGCAGATTCTTTGGAGGCAAAGGTTCCGACAGTAGCACCATTAAAATCCAACTCCTCATCCAGCTTTGCTTTCGGATAATTTTTTGTACCGTGTTTTAATGCAGTAGCGGTTAATGAAGCTAACCCAGCTTTGTCGTCATCGTAAATAGCTCCCGCAGGCATTATGACAGAGACATTTATGACAGGCACTTCTTTTTGTTCCATCAGGTAAACGGTGAGACCGTTCTTTAATTTAAATTTTTCATATTTCGGCAGGGTGTATGCCTGCCCCACCAGTTGCGCAGTTGTAAGAAGGAATATTGCAAAAAGGAGCCCACTTTGTTTAATATATTTCATACTAATTTTTTTGAAGGGGTCAGGGTTTAGTTTTCCGTATTTAATTTCAATACACCAACAGTACGGGTGCTTCTTAAAAAATATTTATTAGCTACCCGTTTTACATCTTCGGCAGTTATTTTATTAAAAGCAGCAGGCGCATCAAACATTTTTTTGTAATCACCAAAGAATACTTCATAAGTGCCGATATTATTTGATTTGCCATTAATGGTTTCTACCTGCCCATAGAATTCCATTAATTTTTGATTTTTTATTTTTTGCAGTTCGGTTTCACTGATGCCATACTGTTTTATTTTTTCAATTTCTTCATAAATTGCTTTTTCCAGATCGGCTTCATTAATATTTTTGGCGCAAACAGCATAAAACTGAAAAAGGGTGGGGTCGAAACTCTGGTCGTAACCTGTAAAGACAGATGTGGCGAGTTGTTTTTTATCTACTAATGAAGTGTGTAACCTGGAAGATTTACCACTACTAAGTATGTCGCTGAGTATTGTTAATGCATAGTAATCTTCATTTTTTGCTTCGGGTGCTTTATAAGCTATGAGTAAGTAGGGTGTAGCCACATCTTTTTGAACAATGATACGTCTCTCACCTGTCTGAACAGGTTCAGTAATAAGTACAGGCGGTGGTGTTGGTTGTGCAGGGATTGGTTCTATATATTTTTCGGCCATTTTTTTTACTTCGGCCAGCTTTATATTTCCACTAACCACCATGACACAGTTATTCGGAGCATAGTAAGTTTTAAAATAACGTTCCAGATCTGATTGCTTCCAGTTTTTCATATCATCTTCGTAGCCAATAACCGGCCAATGATAAGGATGCTCCTGGAAAGCCGTGGCCTGTACATGCTGACCCAGCAGATTCCAGGGAGAATTTTCGAGACCAGTACTTCTTTCGCTCAGTACCACACCTCTTTCACTTTCCACCATTTTAGGGTCAATGCTGAGGCTGGAAATCCTGTCGCTTTCGAGGTCAAAGATGATCTCCATAGCTGAAGATGGAAACCAGTTAGTGTAAACAGTTACATTCTCAGTAGTGTAGGCATTATTAGACCCTCCATTGAATTCCATTGTTTGGTCAAACAATTTTGGCCCAAACTTTTTAGCCCCGTTAAACATCATGTGTTCAAAAAAATGCGATAGCCCGGTTATACCTTGGTATTCATTACGGCTGCCTACTCTGTAAAACAAATACATGTTGGCATTAGGAATGGAATTGTCTTCCACCACCAGGAATTTCATTCCATTTTTTAAAGTAAAGGTCTTTACATCATCTGCTTTCATCTGTGCATGAAGACCAAGGGTCAGGCAGATTAAAACCGGAAGCAATATTTTTTTCATTGATAATTTTTCTGTGTAACTGTAAAACTAAGGAATTAGCCTTTTCCCCGTTCACCATTCCTGTAAAAGAAAAGCCCCCATTTAAGGGGGCAAAATTATCGTCAGTCAGCTATTTATTATTACCTGCTTATTTTATTTCGTAATCTTTTTTGAATGACATTAATGTGGAACGGTATAGAACATTAAGAGAGTCTAATGCAGCAGCTTTTGAATAATACTGGTAGGCTTCAGAAAGATAGTGTGCATCTTCCAGCATAAAAGCAATTCGATAGGCTTGCTCTGCAGGGGCTTCAAAAGCGGCACCCTGGTTCTTTATTGTTTCCAGCACGGCAGCAAAAGTTTCTTTACTTACATAGGTTAGAATTTTCAGATCGTCATTTTCTTCTCCTTTGATTGCGGCTGTCCAATAATAGGAGTTACCTGTTTTCATTTTGCCGGCAAAGCTGCTGATGGGAATCTTTAGCTTATTCAGGAAGTTTGTATATATCGGTGTGCTGATATTGTCGCTGCTATAGAGTGAGAATTCAAAATCTTTGGCATCAGCATACGATTTCCAGGAAAGAGGAAAAACATCTCCACCAGAATAGTTGACTGTATCCAGCCGTTTGTCTATCCAGACATTATTCACCCCGCCCCGTTCTGAGGCTCCTACTGTATTCATGTAAGCTTTACGGTTGCTGCCTGCTGCCCCACTTGATTTGGTCATAGAAGCCCAAACGTATTTTACATAGTTGGTACTGGCAGAATTGCTGCTGATACGACAGGAATCTCCAAACTTGCTGAGTTGATAAGTACCGGCTTTTGTAAATGTAAACATGGCAGCTTCATTGCAGATTAATGTAACGGCACCCCCCGCTGCTACTTTTACAGTAGCGGAGGTAGTAAGTGGTTTACCAACTTTTGCATTACTTGTTACATTGTTTTCCACTACTGTCACATTTCCTTTGAAACTATACAGGAGGAAATTGTTCTGCGCCGAAGCAGCCACAGTAAATGAACATAAGAAAATTAAGAAGTGTAACTTTTTCATCTTTTTTGGTTTAAGGTTTATATAGTAAAGATGTATTAATGATGGTGAGGTTTAAACACCGTCTTATAATTATATTTTTTATGCATCCACACAGCCCATGCTTCATAAAAATAAATGACATCTACTGCCATAATAATTACTAAAATGCTCAGTTTCATATCTACTTTTACTCTATACCGTTCAAATACAATAACTCCAAGCCAAATGAAAAGAATGGCTGAAAAGACCTGAACAATTTTTGCTACTAAGTGAAACCAGATATGGCTTTCAAGGTAATAACGGATAAAGAAGGACATAAACAACCAACAGACGACTACCCCAATCAGAAAGTTTATCCACGAAGGTACTTTTTTTATGTAAGTTTTATCCAGAACCATTGAAATAATATTGGCATGAACCACAATTCCGTTCATATCAGGCCATGATTTGCCTGCAAACTTCTCATTCATAGGGGTAAACTTCTTGTCCTCTATGTCATTAGGGTTAGCATTTACATAGGCAAACAGGACAATTCTGTCTTTAATCGTTGACTCATCCACCGGGGTATTCATTACATCTTCAATTACCCAATACTTCTTATTATCATAATTGTATTGCCGGCTGTAGTTTATGATAATTTGCTTATCGCCTTTTTTTTCAACTTTTTTATACGCAGCAGAATCATAAACCTTAACTAAAGCGGAAGTGAAAGAAGGAAGGGATGTATGTTTATCAGATTTAAACGGGAAATAAGTTCTTATAGTTTCCTGATCTCCTTTAGTAGGGAAATTAACATAGCCAAATTTAGTGCTGTCCGTTTTAAAATAGTTGCCAGCGGTCATAAATTTTCCTGCGGAGTCCAACTGAAATTTTACTGCAAGCACCAGGTTTTTATTCCTGTTTATTGTTTCCCGCAGAATTGAATCTTTTACAGGATCTTTCGGGCCGGAGAATAAAAAATCAAGCCCCATTACTTTAGGTTTGTAAGAAGCAACCTTATCAATCATAGCCGCAATTCCTTCCCTGTCTGCATATCCGGTATTAATAATAGTAACCCGGTTATCTAATTTAATTTTATCAGTATTTTTTGACTTGGAATAATAGATGTCGTTGAAATCAAAATCCTTAAGACCCAGTTTTATCGGGTTTAATATACCAAGATTGAGGGGAATCAACCCCAGTCCAAAAATGAAAATGAATACCCAAATAGTTGCAAAAATTGTATCCCGTTCGTAGAGATATTTGGTAAAATGGCCATGAACTCTCTTTGCATGGTGGCCAATGTGTTTGTGCAGTGGTTTTTTCATCAAAAGAGATTAATGGTTGGTTTGGTGTAATAATGATTTCCTAATTGGGCACAAGGTTGCAACTTTTTTATCCTTAACATATTCTGTTATTTTATTAACAACCGGGTTACCCCGAAATTTTTAGCTTCCCGGAGTGGATAAAACGGATATTACCTTGTAAATCCGTAATTTAGTAAGTCGAATTTATGGCAAAAAACCTATCCATACTTATCGGATGCCTAATATTTATGGCATCACGGCAGCAAGTGCAGGCGCAGGCACCACCAAAACCCAGGGATACAACTATTGTGGGGCCACAAACCTTTGCCATGATAATGGGTATTTCTGAGTACAAAAATGTACGGCCGCTTGTTTATGCCGATAAGGATGCGGAGATGTTCAGGGATTATTTGAAATCTCCTGCGGGGGGGAAATTAAGCGATGACAATATTTATTGCCTGTTAAATGAGAAGGCATTGAAAGCAAATTTTCTGGTAGCCGGTTTTAAATGGCTTAAAGCCAAAAATCTTCAAAATGGGGACAGACTTTTTATCTATCTCTCTGGTCACGGAGATGCGATAGACGAGGAACAGTTTT
>JANNCC010000102.1:0-7819 GCA_031386125.1 Chitinophagaceae bacterium | reverse complement strand
CAAAGGAATTATTCCATCAGAAATAGAAGTGCTTAGCGAAACTCAAAAACTAAACGAATACATCATGACTTCTTTACGGACAATAGAAGGGTTAAAGCTTGATATTGCCGGTGCCGGCCTGCCCGAAAAAAGTAAAAAATTTATTGAGTCAGGATTGTTGAAGCTGGAAAACAATTCGCTTGTGCTGACAAGAGAAGGAAAATTATTGGCTGATGGAATTGCAGCAGAATTATTTTTTTAGGCCTTGCTTATCCATTGAATAATGATGTTCAAGGCGCAGCCAACAGCTACCAACGAAGTAAGGATAAAACTGAACCACTTAATGGGATGTGGTTTTGTACTGCCTTCTTTTTTGCCATCTTCCCATTTCTTAAACTCCAGTACATTTAATACAATAAGGATAACAGCTGCAATTAAAAATAAAACCTGGAAAAACTGTATCATGAGGCAATTAATTTATTGCCCGTGAAGTTAAAGTTTTTGATGATACTGTTTCCAGTAATCATACAATTGTTTTGCTGCCAGGCAAAGCACCATTATTAAAATGGCGGTGGGGGCAAATCCATGGTATGAGAGTGGCATAAAAGAAAGTTTAGGGTTTGGAATTTATAGTTTATGGTTCTTACAGAATGAAAACATCACCTGTTAACCTCACTCACTATTTTTACTTACTTTTCAGACCAGTACTTGTTCTATCCGTTTAAAGCCATCCGAAGGTTTAACATCTTCCCATAATATCTTATAGACCGTTTCGGCTATCGGAATAGCTGCATCCACTGATTTATTTAAGTTATATATACACTTTGCTGCATTATAACCTTCCGCCACCATGCTCATTTTGCTTTTGATGGCCGAAACTGATTTCCCTTCGCCTATCATTTTGCCAAAACCCCGGTTACGGCTATGCTGCGAGTAACAGGTTACCAGCAAGTCGCCGAGGTAAACAGATGCCGCATAGTTCGGAGTTTTGCGATGGGTAATGGGATCTTCCCCTCTATGTTCGCCCACGGTAATATGTTCGGCACCAAATTTTTTCAGAAAGCCAGCCATTTCATCGGCTGCATTGGCGATGTAAACACTCAGGAAATTATCGCCATAGCCGAGGCCGTGAGCAATACCAGCACCTAATGCATAAATGTTTTTTAATACCGCTGCATACTGTACACCCAGTATATCATGATTTACGATAGTACTGATATAATCGTTGGTAAAATGAGAAGCAATTTCCGAAGCAGTAGTTATATCTATTCCGGAAAAAGTGAGGTAAGATAATTTTTCTTCTGCCACCTCCTCTGCATGACAGGGGCCAAGCACCGCAAAATAATTTTCAAGGGAGATATTGAACTTATTTTTCAAATAATAGTTTAGCAAAATATTTTTCTCCGGTAACAATCCTTTAATAGCCGATACTACTTTTTTGCCTTTCCAGTTCGCTGGTTTTAATTTTTCCAAACTTTCTTCCGCATACGCTGAGGGAATAGCCACCACCAGTACATCCGATTTTGCTACTACTTCCTTTACATCAGCTGACATGGTAAGCAGCGATACATCAAATTTTGCTGAACTCAGATAACCGGGGTTATTTCCTTTATCCTGAATATGCTTAATTGTATCAGCATTTCTTATCCACCAGCTAATGGAATGCTTCTTATCAGTAAGAATTTTTGCTAAAGCTGTCGCCCAACTACCGCTACCGATGATACCGAACGTCATAACTGAACTTTGTTTTTATTATTAGCCGTGAGTTTTGAGCTACAAGTTTCGAGACTTAAGGCACTAAATTTCTTTAACGCAATTCAACAGAGAGTGGCTTGTAGCCCGAAACTCACAACTCGCAGCTTCTCTCTATTTTTCAAACAACTTATCCTTCGGTACTACTTTTACTTTTATACCGTCCCTAAGGTTTCTACTTAATGCGGCATAAGGCCCAATCACCACTTCATCGCCTTCATTTAATCCGCTTCTTACTTCAATATAAGTGATGTCCTGTATCCCGGATTTTACTACTGCTTTTTTAACTGTGCCATCCTTTTGCAATATAAATACTACTTCTTCAAGTTCATCATCGTTTGTAGCTGTTGATATTGCATCCTCATCAGTAATTGCTTTTTCTTCCTTTCGTTTGTCTTCCAGATTTTTGTCGCTACCTTTTACTCTTGCATTTACTGCAGAAATTGGAACAGTGAGTATATTTTCTACTCTCTTAGTTCTTATTTCAGCACTGGCATTCATGCCGGGACGGAATGGAAAAATTTTATCAGTCAGGTCTTTGTAAGATGCAGTGTCTAATCTTATTCTCACTTCGTAATTAGTAACATCATTTGAAGAAGTAAAAGATGTGCCTGATGTTTTAATACTATTGGCAATCTTTGTAACAGTTCCTTTAAATTTTCTGTTATTATAAGCATCCACTGTCACATCAGCAGAATCTCCGATATTGATTTTTACAATGTCATTTTCGCCTACATCTACTCTTACTTCCAGCAGTGACATATCGGCGACGAGCATCATCTCGGTTCCTACACTAAAACTATTACCGGTTACACTTTCGCCTTTCTTTACCTTCAATGACAGCACTACACCATCTATTGGTGCTTCAATAGATGACCTGTTATTAATACGGGCCAGCACTTGTCCTTTTTTCACATTTTCACCTTCGGCCACTTTAAGTTCTGTTACCTGCCCTGAAAAATCAGGGCTTACTTTTACTTCTGTTTCCGGATAAATTTTTCCGCTGGTGGAAACTGATTCAATAATAGTTCTTTTGGCAGCTTTCTCCGTTGCTACTTTTTCGATTTTGCTGCTGCCGCCTTTCATCCTTAGCACTATAAATACGACAGCCAGTATCGCAACAATCAATAATGTCCACTTTAATGTTCTATTCATAATAAATGGAAGTTTATGTTTCCAATCCGGAGCAAAAATAAATGAATTGCAAGCACGGAATGATGGAATAACAGGATTTCACAGAATTGCAGTAATTAAATATTTATTCAGGCGGAGCGATGGTATTAAAAACTCACTACCCTCACCCAGTTGTTGATGATTTGAGAAGTGTCCATATCAGGAATTTGTTTGACCAGTTGGTTTGACAGCTCTTACAACAAAATACAGTGCAATGAACCCGGCAAGCACCCCTAACCCAATTAATGATAATTTGGTTTCGTTGATTAATAGACTGATGGCAACAAAAGAATAAGCCGCAATAAAAATTAATGGCAACAGCGGATATAACTTCATACTATAAATGCCGGTTCCGTTTAAATGAGCCGTTCGTTTACGGATAATGAAAATACTTCCGGCTGAAAGTACCATGCCAAAACAGTCAAGAAAAATTGTAAAGCTTAGCAGTGTGTCAAATTCTTTTGCCCAAAATACAATTACTGCTGCCAATCCTGCAAAAACGGTCAACGCTAATGTTAATGCACCCCGGGGATTTCTTTTTTGAAAAGCTGTCGGCAATATTTTGTCTTCACTCATTGCGACCATCACTCTTGGGTTACTTAATAGTAAAACATTGATATAAGCCAGTACACTCAGGAATAAAAGCACCGACAGAATCCGTTCAGCATTTATACCAAATATTTTAGAAGCCATGATGGCAGCAATATTCTTGCTGGTTTTCAGTTCTTCAAATCCTATTACATGCACATAGGCATAATTAATTGTCAGGTATAAAGTAATGATGATAAAGATGCCCATGAAAATTCCTCTTGGAATATTTCGGTTCGGCTTGTCCACCTCTGACCCAAAGTTGATGGTTTGCTGATAGCCCCCGTAAGTAAAGCTAACAGCAACCAGGCCTATGCCAAAGGCTTTTATATATTCCATAAAACCGGGGTCGAGAGATGAAGTAATCAAAGATGAGCTGGGTGATGCAGCACCTGACGCAAAAAACAAAGGTGTAATCAGCAATAAAACAAGCCCTATTTTGATAATTGTGAGAACGGTTTGTGTTTTTGCACTCAACCGAAGGCCAAGCATATTGATACCATAAAATATTGCTATAGCAGCTAAGGCAATGGCAATATGAACGGTTTGAATATAGTTAGCATCTTTTGCATCTGGAATAATAACACTGGTAATATATTCGCTGCCGACTAAAGCTACTGCTGCACCGGATGCAGCATTACTCACCAGAATTATACAGTTAATTCCAAAGGCTATAGATGGATGATACGCATAAGAAAATACTTTATAATACCCCCCCATTACCGGTAACCTCGAACCAATCTCCGCATAAGTCAATGCGCCGCAAAGAGCTACCAGTCCACCTGCTATCCATGCAATAAAAAATATTAGCGGTGTTGGTGAGGCTGCAGCTACATTGGCCGGTGTACGGAAAATTCCCATACCAATAACGAGGCTTACAACAATCATCGTAAAGTCAAACAATCCTAATCTATTCTTTGCAGTCATGGCTTGAAGATACAAAGAAAAGGTTCTAACTTTATGACCGTCCATTTCCTGTTTCTATGAAAAAAGCCATCTTCTTTTCTTTACTCCTGTTTTTTTTCTACCCTTGCCTTTCGCAGGATGAGCAATCAGATACTTCAAGAACACTGGATGAAGTAACCGTAAAGGCATTTGAGCAAAACCGAAAAGCTTCCAACTCCGTGGCCATAGTTAAAATAATTGAGTTCAACAATGGCGACCGTTATAATAAAACTTCCTTAGTAAACGGATTTAATACAGTAGCCGGTGTAAGAATGGAAGAACGAAGCCCCGGCAGTTATCGGATCAATATCCGTGGCAGTTCGCTCCGTTCACCATTTGGTGTTCGGAATGTAAAGGTTTACTGGAATGATATTCCTATCACCGACCCCGGCGGTAATACTTATTTCAATCAATTTGCCTGGAATAATTTTTCTTATATCGAAATATTTAAAGGACCGGCGGGCAGCATGTACGGCGCAGGCACGGGTGGATTGATTTTAGTAAACAATTTTGATCGGTGGCAACCGGGTGCAAGTCTTGAATACCTGACCGGGAGTTACAACCTGCAAAATGTTTTTACTTCTGCGAGATTTGGTAATAAGGCCCGCCTGAATGACGCAGTCGGGCAGGAAAATAAAAACCAATTCACTTATGCACATAACCAAACGGATGGCTACAGAATACAAACAAAAATGCGGCGGGATAATTTTTCCTGGCAGTCCCAGTTGAAAGTTTCGGACAAACAACAGCTTTCCGCTTCCCTCTTATTTAATGATATGTATTATCAAACCCCGGGAGCATTGACGTTGGCAGAATTTACTACCAACCCAAAAGCTGCAAGGCCAGCGGGTGGCGGATTTCCTTCTGCGGTAAATGCACAGGCAGCCATTTTTCAGAAAAATATTACTGCCGGATTTACCAATATCTATACTATCAATTCTTTTTTTAAAAATTCTACTACTTTATATGGAGCTTTTACCCAAATTAAAAACTCAGCTATCCGAAATTATGAAAGAAGAAATGAGCCAAGCTTCGGCGGCAGAACAGTTTTTACTTATAGTAAGAAAATTGAAGATAAAAGCAACTTTCAATTAGTTGGCGGCAGCGAATTTCAACAGGGCTATTTCAATACACAAGTTTCAAAAAATAAAAATGGCAACCCGGATACGCTGCAAACCAACGATGATATTAATTACACGACTTACAATTTTTTTGTACAGGGAGATATAAGCATTAAAGAAAGCTGGTTTTTCAATGCCGGTATTAGTTTGAATAAAACAAAAGTTGAATTTTCAAGACTAAGCCGCTACCCGGTGCTGCAACAAAGCCGGAGTTACAAAAACGAACTGGCACCAAGAATTTCAGTAAAGAAAATTTTAACTGACGACTTATCATTAAAAGCAACTGTATCAAGAGGTTTTTCACCACCTACTGTTGCCGAACTACTGCCGTCAACAGGAGTTATCAGCACCGAACTGGAAGCTGAATATGGATGGAATTATGAAACGACGGTTAGCTATGACTTGTTTCATCGCAAACTTCGATTAGAAGCGACTGGGTTTTATTTCAAACTCAATAATGCACTGGTACAGCGAAGAGATCTTTCCGGAGCTGATTTTTTTGTAAATGCAGGTGATGTAAAACAGAAAGGAATAGAAGTATCTTCGGATTTATTAATAAGTACGGGAAAAAGTTTCATTGATTATTACAGAGTCAATACTGCTTACACTTACAATCATTTTCGCTATGGCAATTTTATAAAAGGCGTTGATAATTTTTCCGGCAAAACAGTTCCTTCCGTCCCTTCCAATACATTATCAGTATTAGCAGATATACAATTGAAGAAAGGGTTTTATTCCAATATTACTTATTATACTGCTTCCAAAATTTTTCTGAACGATGCCAACACCGTATCTGCCGATCCTTACCATCTTCTAGGCTGGCGGTTGGGGTGGAAGAAATTTTTAAAGAAAAAATATAAATTAAACTTTTATGCAGGTGCAGATAACCTGTTGGATGAAACCTATAGTTTAGGTAATGATATTAATGCCGCTGCTAATCGTTTTTACAATGCAGCCCCTGCAAGAAATTATTATGCCGGTCTTTCGTTTCAATGGATTAAAGCCACTAAAAAGTAAATCAATCTTAATATTTAACTACGGGGCAGCCAAGTGTATTCTTATTACCCAGCCTGTACGCTGCACCAATAGTTATCGTTTGGTAATTGTCCTTTTGCAAAGGATTAGCTGCCTGGCTAAAACCATCAAGATAATCAGTAAAAGTTAACCTGTAAGAAGATTCTGCGGTAAGTGTAATGGATGGAGAAATGCCATATCGTAAACCTGCACCCAGCGGAATAACTGGTATAATACCTGGCAGAGAATGTTCTGCATCAATCGCTATTCTTTCAGGTATATCTGAACCATCGCCAAAATAAGCTGCATTAAAATTACTCCAGGCCCTTTTAATTTTCAGAAAGGAGATTCCGGCTCCACCAAACAGGTAAGGTGACAGCCCCTTGTCAGCATAATTTTTACCAAAGAGGTTCCATACAAGCATTGGGGCTACTTCCAGTACTGGTGTACGAAAATTAAAATTTCGTTGCTTCCTGTATTCAGGGTTGTTGTATTTTGATTCATCGCCTTTTAACCCGCCAATAGCAAGGTTAAGTCGTACCATAAGCGAACGGTTAATTATTCTGCTGCCTGTAATATTGATTCCTAACCGCATTGTTTTATAAGAACCGAGTCTTGATGGGGTAAGGTCGCCCTGGTAAACAAAGCCGGAAACACCTGCGCCCAGTCCATATTTTGTACTATTCGCCTGGGCATGGGCATCACTTATCTGAAAACTAATAAAGCTAAGTAATAGAACTGCTGCCTGTTGGTTTGTATGCATAGTAATTATTTTTAGTAGAAAATGTATAAGACACTTTCTACGTAGGTTAATAAATACAGCAGTCTTGGCAGGAAATTAATAAGGAAAGACAGGAAAAAATAATGACAGCATCTACACAACGTAAAACGCTACGCTGCATTATTATTATCATTGTTAAATTATAGGGAAGAATTTTTAGAACTGCTTCATACAAGTATTGATTTTTTCTGACCGTGAAGCAAGAGCAAAGTTTATTTTAGTTTTAAAAATTGGTGTAAATCAGCATTGATTTTATACGATAATGATTGATTGTTGAAAACTATTCTTGTCAAAAAATCTTCCTTCCCTACATTTGCACAGATTTGGTTTTCCCGCCTCAGGCGGGAAATTAAAAGGGAAGTCAGTCAAAATCTGTGCAAATGTAGGGAAGGAAGATTTTTTGACAAGAATAGTTTTCAACAATCAATCATTATCGTATAAAATCAATGCTGATTTACACCAATTT
>JANNCC010000043.1:0-5335 GCA_031386125.1 Chitinophagaceae bacterium | reverse complement strand
TGTAATGGTGGATAGCTTTGTTACTACAGAAGACGGTACCGGTATTGTTCATACCGCACCAGCCTTTGGCGCAGATGACTATAAAGTTGGAAAGAAATACAACATCGGCATCTTAACGATGGTGGACAAGCAGGGGAAATTTGTTGAAGGATTGGGTGAGTTCAGCAACCGCTATGTAAAAAATTATAAAGACGACCCGAACTATGTTGATGTGAATGTTGACATTAGCGTAAAACTGAAAAAAGAAAACCGGGCTTTTAAAGTAGAAAAATACGAACACAACTATCCGCATTGCTGGCGGACAGATAAACCCATTCTTTATTACCCGTTAGATGCATGGTTCATTAAAACCACTGCTGTAAAGGAAAGAATGGTAGAGTTGAATAAAACCATCAACTGGAAACCAAAATCAACAGGTGAAGGCCGCTTTGGTAATTGGTTGGAAAATGTGGTGGATTGGAATTTAAGTCGTTCAAGGTTTTGGGGAACACCTTTACCTATCTGGACAACAGAAGATGGAGAAGAAAAATTTTGTATTGGTTCAATACAAGAATTAAATGATGGCATTCGCAAAGCAGGTGAAGTTTTGGGTGGTGATGTAAACAAAAATTACCTGCATGAAGGAATTCTTGATTTGCATAAACCTTACGTTGATGATATAATATTAGTCAGCGAATCAGGTAAGCCAATGAAACGGGTGCCTGATTTGATTGATGTTTGGTTTGATTCTGGTGCTATGCCTTATGCGCAATGGCATTTCCCTTTTCAAAATAAAGAAACATTTGAACAAAGTTTCCCGGCTGATTATATTGCTGAAGGCGTTGACCAGACAAGAGGCTGGTTTTATACGTTACATGCCATCGCAGTAATGTTGTTTGATAGTGTGGCTTACAAAACCTGTGTATCAAACGGATTGGTTCTGTATAAGAAGGGCAACAAAATGAGTAAGCGGTTGGGCAATGTGGTTGATCCGTTCAAAACAATTGAAACCTTCGGTGCAGATGCTACAAGATGGTACCTCGTTACCAACGCATCGCCGTGGGACAATATGAAGTTTGACTTGGATGGCATTAAAGAAGTACAACGTAAATTCTTCGGTACATTATATAATACCTATCAGTTCTTTGCTCTCTATTCTAATGTGGATGGATTTGCTTTTAAAGAAGCATACATTCCATTAGCAGAACGTCCGGAGATTGACCGTTGGATTCTTTCATCACTCAATACAGTAGTGAAGAAAGCTAATGCTTATATGGATGATTATGAGCCAACACAAGCTGGTCGTGTAATAGAAGATTTTGTTGATGAGCATCTCAGCAACTGGTATGTTCGTCTTTGCCGTCGCCGGTTCTGGAAAGGTGAATATGAGCAGGATAAAATTTGTGCTTATCAAACATTGTATGAATGCCTGGAAACAATCACCCGATTGATAGCTCCGATTGCTCCTTTCTTCAGCGATATTGTTTTCCAAAATCTGAATGCGGTAACGGGTCGTTTCAATGTTGAATCAGTTCACCATGCAGATTTTCCCGTAGCTAATGAAGCGGTAATTGATGAATCATTGGAAGAAAGAATGCAACTGGCGCAGGATGCTTCCTCCTTAATATTATCGCTTCGCAAAAAAACGAATCTGAAGGTTCGTCAGCCCCTGCAAAAAGTATTGATACCGGTGTTGAGTGCTTCCATGAAGGAGCAATTGCAAAAAGTGGAAGACCTGATTAAGGCCGAAGTGAACATAAAGGAGATCGAATACCTGAACCCGGATAATACTTTCATCAGCAAAAAAATCAAGCCTAACTTTGTAGCTCTTGGCAAAAAGTTGGGTGCAAAAATGAAAGCAGTGTCCACAGCCTTGGCACAATTCACACAAGAGGACATTGCTCTGTTAGAAAAAGAAGGTCAATATAATTTGTCAGTTGATGGCGAACCTGTAATATTACAGATTACCGATGTGGACATTAGTAGTGAGGATATTCCCGGCTGGACAGTGGCCAATAAAGGCAGCCTGACCGTGGCGTTGGATGTTATTATCACACCGGAACTGGAAGCCGAAGGAAATGCCAGAGAATTTGTGAACCGCATCCAGAAAATCCGAAAAGATAGCAATTTTGACCTTACTGATCGGATAGAAGTAACGGCATCTGCAACCGGCAGATTAAAAGATTCTTTGGCTCAGTTTAAAGCCTATATTTGCGCCGAAATTCTGGCAGACAAGCTGGAATTTTCGCCAGAAACTCAGGCGGGAACTGAGATAGAAATAAACGATATTTTGCTAAATGTGATTGTTTTAAAAAAAGGGTAAATCATGGCCATTAAGAAAAAACAGGCTCCAAAAAAAGCCGCCAAACCCGCCCCCAAAAAGGCTGTTGCTAAAAAAGCAATAGTTAAGAAAACTATTAAGAAGTCTGTACCTAAAAAAGAGGCTCCTAAAAAAGTCCCCCCGAAACCTGTGGCAAAGAAACCAGCACCCAAAGCAGTAGCAAAACCGGCGGCTAAGCCTGCACCAAAAGTGGCAGCAAAACCAGAACCCCCGGCTCAAAAACCTGTTCCGGCTAAACCGTTGAAACCTGGTATGATTGATCCCAAATCATTGGTATCAATCAAGCAAAAGGTAAAACCGGTTATTAAAAAAGAGCCACTCAGGTCTTCAAAGATTATCATACCCAAAACGACGACTAAAAGCTCGGTTAAATATGAGCCTGAGTTTACTAAATCTGTATTAGACCAGGCTGTTTACCAATCCACCGGCCCCACTATGCGTTACTCAGATAACGACCTGACTGAATTCAGGGAGATTATCCAGAAAAAACTCGATGCAGCTAAAAAAGAACTGACTTATCTGCAAGGTTTAATAACCCGTAAAGAAGAAGGTGGTGACATGGACGAAGGCCGCTATATGACCATGGAAGACGGCAGCGTAAGCATGGAAAGGGAACAACTAAGCCAGATGGCCAGCCGCCAGATTACTTTCATTGATCACCTGGAAAAAGCCATGATGCGGATTGAAAATAAAACCTATGGCATTTGCCGTGTTACCGGCAAGTTGATTGATAAAGCAAGATTAAGGGCGGTACCACATGCTACCCTGAGTATTGAGGCCAAGCAGATGATGAATAAATAATCGAAAGCTATTTCATAAAGAAACCCCGTGTCGTTTTAAATGACACGGGGTTTTTATCTTAAACAGGTAAATTAATTATTTCTTTTTCCCTTTCAGAAAAACCTGGAAGCCAACACCTACTATTACCCCATGGTTGGTGAATTTGGTGGTAGTTTCATTTTCACCACGGGAATCTATAGTGCCATCATTACCATCATCTCTGAGGGTTGTCTTTTTGAAAGTATTTTTAGTATATGAGAAATTGTAACCGATATAAAAATCTAACCCGGTATAGTCGCCTACCATTTTGGTCATACCTAACTGGAAAGTAGAATTAGCAAAGAAGCCACCAGTAGAATTTCCATCATAACTGGTTTTATAGGCAGATGCACCGGAGCCACCATAAAAAAAACCATCTGATTTATAGGTACTAATCCCACCATTTATCCCAAATTGTCCAAAAGGCATCATGTTGCCTGTTTGTCCAAAATAATGGCGGACAAAACCTCCCAGACCGATATTGAAACTGGTGACCTTGTCGCTTTGAAATGTAGTGCCGCTTTGTTCATAGGTAGTTTTATTACCGGATGGATTGATATTCAGGGATGCCCCAACCGCAGTTTTGTCAGAAATAAACCATCCAAGGGAGGGTGTAATACTTATCCCGTAATTGGTAATTTTTGATAGATTAGTTCCGATAGATGCAACGGAAATATCGGAATTGCCGGAATTAAAAAAAATGCTGGCAACAGAGGCACCTACCATCCTGTCGCCTTTGGCAAACTGGGCATTCACAGCAACAGTAGTAAACATCAAAAGCAGGCTGAAAAGGGAGGTTTTTTGTAGCATATTTAGTCATTGATGAGTGACAAATATATACTGGATATACCAAAAACCGGGGGTAAAAATAATTTTAAAAAACCTGTAATGAATTGATATTTTTTCCTTTACCTTTAAATTGATTTTGTGAATCGGAAAATTCCCTTACTTTTAAAGCCAAAACTAATTTAACTGTCAAATTAAAACGCTATGAGAAAGTTCAGACTCCTGTCACTATTAGCTTTAGTCATTACATTTTTAGCCGTTAGTTGTACAAAAGAAGGTCCTGAAGGTCCTGGTGGTGCAACGGGGGCACAAGGTCCGGTTGGTACTACTGGTGCAACTGGTGCCACTGGCCCGATTGGTCCGCAAGGCCCCGCTGGTCCTGTTGGCCCTCCCGGAACAGCCAATGTTATTTATTCAGCTTGGGCAACAGTTACCTCTTTAGGAACCATTATAGATTCCTCTTTTTTGGATTACGGTACTTGTAAAAGATTTATCAGAGTTGCTCCAAGTTTAACTGCCGGCGTTCTTGATAACGGCCTTGTTATTTCATATTGGAGAGTTGGCGCTACTCCTAGTAGTATTTATTCTACAATGCCATATCTATTCCCTGTTGGTGCACAGACCTATTATATAAGTGGGGTACCTCAAGTAAATAAAATAATTTATTTCACTTCTATTTTCGGTGCCAACGCCGGTTGGACTCCAAATGGTTCTGCTGAAACCAGGTATATTATTATTCCGGGAAGTATTGCCGGAGGCCGTTCAGCAGGAGTAGGCGGAACGAATTATACTGCTGATGAGATTAAGGCTATGCCTTACGAGCAGGTTTGCCAGTTGTTTCATATTCCTGCTTCAGGAGCAGGCTGGAAGTAAGAGATTAATTAAGATAAAATATTTTATACATCGCCGTCCCGTCTCGCCTTAGGCCAGACGGGACGGCTTTTCTTTATAACAGGTATTCTCTTTCTGTCTTAACTTGTACTGCCAAAAAAAGTAACCATGAAAAAATTTATTTCGGGTTTAGCTACCCTCTTTTTTTTCTTTTCATCCTTTGCTCAGCCCCGCATTATTTCCGGTCCCATGCTTGGCCCGGTAGAATTAAGAGATGCAAAAGTGTGGGTGGAGGTTTCTCCGGAAGTAAAAGCAGTATCGTTGCAGTACAATAAGAAGGGAGACATAAAAAGTAAAACGGTTTTCTACAAAGGAGAATTGGGAAATGATTTTAATCCGCTTTATTTTACTATAGGCGGACTTGATTTTAATACCACTTACGAATACAAGATATGGGTAAATGGAAAAGCAACGCTGAAAGGCGGAGAACTTACCACCAAAGATCTCTGGCAATGGCGCAAACAACCCCCTGAATTCAGTTTTCTTACCGGTTCTTGTTCTTATTTTAATGAACCCATA
>JANNCC010000040.1:0-54072 GCA_031386125.1 Chitinophagaceae bacterium | reverse complement strand
CCTTCACTGCTAACCTGGAAGGAAGCCGTAACCAGAGTGCAGTTTCCGGCAATCTGTTCGGCATAGGTGTGAATGTGGGTTTACAAAACCGCAATTTTGGAAGGGCTGCTAATATTGCTACTACCAGCCTTCGCTATGGTATAGAAGTAAGCGATAGCAGTTTTATACAAACACAGCAATTCTCTGTAAGTCATAATATTTATTTTTCCAGGCTTGTTCCGCGGATGAAATGGATACCCGAAAGATTAAAGGAAAATTTGAGGACAAGTTTATCGTTTAATGCCGGTTACACTCTTCGGAAGGACTTGTTTAATCTTACTACCGTAAACGGATCATGGGGCTATGAGTTTCAGTCTAAGAATACATTGTTTTCTCTACGGTTACCCAATATTGAATATTCGTATTTGAAGCCGAGGCAAAAACTACTTGACCTTTTTACCAGTAACCCCTCTCTGAAAAATATTTTTACTGATGGGCTTATCTCTTCCATCATCGCAGGTGTTACTATCAATAGTAGTAAAAATAAAACGCAAAGTATTTTCCGTGGCAATGCAGAAATGTCGGGCTTGTTAGCCGGACTTGTAAGTAATAAATTCCTGGATGATAATCTCTATCGCTTTATTAAATTGGATGCAGAACTTATCAGGAAAATGAAGTTTAGTAAATCGGCATTAGTGCTGCGCCTTTTCACAGGTGTTGGCTATGAATTTAATTCCACTGTAAATCCTTTAAAAAGAAATAACCTTCCCTTCTTCAAACAATACTTTGCCGGTGGCCCTAATAGTATGCGGGCCTGGGGGCTTAGAAAATTAGGACCTGGCTCTACAGTTAAAGAATTTTCCGGAACGGGAAGCATACCTGAACGATATGGCGATGTACAAATAGAAGGTAATGTTGAATACCGCTTCCCATTAGTCAAACTATTTGGAATAAATATAGAAGGTGCTTTGTTTACTGATATTGGAAATATTTGGTTCCTGAAAAAAGCGGCTAACCCGTTGGTGCCAGAATCCATTTTCAATTTCGGCAGGCTGAGTAAAGACATTGCTGTTGGTATTGGTACCGGCTTCCGGATTGACTTCAGTTTTTTTGTTGTTCGCCTGGATTATTCTTATAAAGCAAAAGACCCAAGCCCTTCTCCTGCTAACTTTGGGATACAAAACAAATGGTTTGGATATAGCCTTTTAAAAGGTGACCAGTTTCAGTTAGGTATCAGCTACCCTTTTATTCTATAACGATTGCCGGTTCACTTTTTCCTGAAAGGATTCAATCGTTTCTGCATCCGCTGCTAAAAACTCCCCTATTCTTGTACGGCAAAGACTGCTTAGATAAGCACCACAACCAAGCACATCGCCAAAATCTTTTGCAAGACTGCGGATATAAGTGCCGGTAGTACAAACCACCCGGAAATGAATAACGGGTAATTCAATTTTTACAATCTCAAATTCTTTGATGGTTACTTTTCTTGGCTCTAATATTACTTCTTTGCCTTGTCTTGCCAGTTCATACACTCTTTTGCCACCCACTTTAATCGCAGAGTGTGCCGGTGGTACCTGTTGAATTTCTCCTGTAAATTTTGAAGTAGCTGATTTTATTTTTTCTTCCGTGATATGCTCAAATGGTTTTAAATTTTCCGGCTCACTTTCCAGATCATAGGTCGGCGTAGTGGCACCCAGGGTAAAAGTGCCGGTGTATTCCTTTTCCTGCGCCATATATTCATTTATCTTTTTAGTAAACTTACCAGTACAGATAATCAGCAGGCCTGTTGCCAATGGGTCCAATGTGCCGGCATGTCCGATTTTTTTTATCTTAATAATGTAGCGGAGTTTTTGTACCACATCGAATGATGTCCATTCAAGAGGTTTATTGATAAGCAACATCTGGCCCTGTTCAAAGTCTTCTTTGGAATAATTCATTGGTTCAAATGTAAAGCTTGTTACGCATCAGACCGCTATTTAAAAATTTTGATGCGACAGTGTCTGTGTTACGCATCAGGCCGCAGGCAAGTATAATCAATGAATTAAAATCAGGTTAGCGGCCAGATGCCTATATAGACATCCTTGTTTTCAACTCCAGATATTTGTTGATAGTATTAATGGTAAGGTTTTCCGGCGTAGTGAGTATGGAAGGAATGCCATTCTTATGAAGTTCCTTTACCATCAGCCTTTTTTCATAAGCAAATTTTTCTGCAATAGTCTTTATATAAATATCTTCCAGCGAAACAGTTTTTCCTTCCAGCAGCGATTTTAATTCGGTATTCTCAAAAAAGACAATCAGCAGTAAATGATACTTGGCTATTTTCTTAAGTGCTGTCATTTCCCTCTGCAGGCTTTCTAATGATTCGAAGTTGGTAAACAGTACCAGTAAGCTGCGGTTAGTGACCCTGTTACGGATAACAGAAAATAATTTCTCGAAATCCGATTCCAGGAAATCTGTTTTCTGCCGGTACAGGCTTTCCAGTATCAGGTTCATTTGTGTTGACTTCTTATCTGCCGGCAGAAAAGTATCGAGATTTTTTTCAAAAGTGATAATACCTGCCTTATCCTGTCTTCCTAGTGCTACGTTGGACAATACCAATGAGGCATTGATGGCATAGTCCAGTAATGTGAGACCGCCAAAAGGCATCTTCATTACCCGGCCTTTATTTATAAGACAATAAATCTGCTGGCTTCTTTCATCGGTATAGTTATTCACCATCAGCCCCTCTTTACGGGCTGTAGCTTTCCAGTTGATAGTGCGGTAATCATCTCCTATTACGTATTCTTTGATTTGTTCAAACTCCATGCTATGTCCGATCTTCCGGATTTTTTTTACTCCAGCTTCCTGTAGCCGGTTACTTACTGCCAGTAACTGGTAACGCCGCATTTGCATATAAGACGGATATACTTTTACTACTTCATGGGCCGGGAATATATATCTCCGCTTAACTAATTGTAAAGGTGCATGAACAAATACATTTATATCATCAAAAACAAACTCTCCTCTTGTAGTTGGCTTTAATGAATACTCTAATTGATATTCAGCATTACTGGCAATCACTGCTTTACGTATCCATTTTCTCTCCTGGAATTGAATTGGCAATTCATCAATGATACTTGTGTGGACAGAAAATCCATATTTGTTAGTAAGATTAATTAATACTTTGTTTGAATCGCCGATGCTGAACCGGTCGGAAACAATTCTTTGGGCATCAATCCCTTTTTTATTACTGTACACTAAAATAGCATCGAGTACAACGGCAATGGCAAGCAGCAATAAAATCAAACCACCAATACGATACATGGCAGGCTGAAAGTAGCTAATGACAAATACTACAGCCGCCGATCCGGCGATGTAGTAAACGATGTTGTTCAGGTAGAAGCTTTTAATCACAGGTTCATAGTTCATAGCCGCAACCTACATTGAGCTGCGAAGCTTTGTTATCATTTTGCAGAGTATTTCATACCCATCATAATGTTTTTGATATGCTACATCATCAATATATTTTCTTTTCCTTGCTAAATAAAGGCAAGCAACTACCTCTACAGCCGACCTTAAGCCAATATTCAGAAACCGTTTAAACTCAGGAACTGTTTGCCCCGTACTTCCCTCTGCAATGTTTAATACTACAGAGTCTGCGGCTCTTTTCATTTGAGATGCTAAACTATATCGTTCTTCAATTGCAAATGTCTTTGCCAGCAAATCAATCTCATTTGATAAATCAGCCGCAATATGCCATACTTTCAATTCCTCAAACCTGAATGCCATAATAAATTTATAAAGACTCTGCTATATGCTATGAACCATCAACCATGAACTTCTCTTTACCTCGGCACATCCATCCCCTGTATTATCTGCTTAATCACATCATCTTCTGTTATTCCTTCCATCTCTTTATCAGGCGAAAGGATAATGCGGTGCCTGAGCACCGGCGGCACTACCGCTAAAATATCTTCCGGTGTCACAAAATCTCTTCCCTGCATGGCGGCCATTGCTTTTGATGCATTCATAATGGCTAATGATGCTCTTGGCGAAGCACCAAGAAAAATTGATTTATGGTTTCTGGTCTGGTGAATGAGTTTGGCAATAAATTGTAAGAGTTTTTCTTCTATCAATTGTGTTTTTACCTGCTGTCGTAAGGAAGCCACCTGCTGTGCATCCAATGCAGGCGTTATCAGATCCAATGCCCTGGTGTTTCCCATACTATTGAATTGTGTAAGGATACCCAACTCTTCAGACTCGGTGGGGTAAGGAACAAGAATCTTAAAAAGAAACCGATCCAGTTGAGCTTCGGGTAACCTATAAGTACCCTCTTGCTCCACTGGATTTTGCGTAGCCAGCACCATAAACGGTTGCGCCATCGGATATGTTTTACCATCCACTGTTGCCTGCCTTTCTTCCATAATCTCCAGTAACGCTGACTGGGTTTTTGCCGGCGCCCTGTTAATTTCATCTACCAGCACAATGTTGCTGAATATCGGTCCTTTTTTAAATTCAAAACTTGCTTCTCTTGGATTAAAAATAGGAGTGCCGAGTACATCGGAAGGCATCAGGTCTGGAGTAAACTGAATGCGGGAAAAGCCTGCATTCACACTTTTAGCTACCAGTTTTGCAGTTAAGGTTTTTGCAACACCAGGAACTCCTTCAATTAATACATGGCCATCGGCCAGCAAGGCTGCAATAATTAGTTTTACCATTTCATCCTGACCTACGATGATTTTTTTAATTTCATTGCGGATGGATAGTACTGCATTATTTAATGCTGTGAGGTCGGTGCGTTGTTGAAAAATTTGTTCTTCCATATTATATATCTGTATTTTATTCCTTCTCCCCTTCTCCATAAATGAAGAGGGCTTCGGGGGTGAGGCTATGCTTTATTATAAAATGATTCTAATTGTTTATGAAAATCTGTTAACTCTTTATGGCTGATACCCGGTGCGTCATCAACATATTTTATGAAAGAAACAATACCCCGGACCTCATATTCTTCCACACCTGATTTGTATTGCAGTTTCTTAACAAACTCATCATCCAGCGAACCGGTCAGTAATTTATATTTATTACGGACATGTTCCAGAAAATAGGCTGACATTTTACGGCAAAGGTTTTTATGATCCCCTTTATCAAAATATAACCGGCCAATCGTTTTTACAAAATCCATTGAATCGTTTCTTGGCTTTTTTATCGCCGGAATGAAACGCTGTTTTCTTCGCATTTCCAGCAGCACATACAACAGCAACAGCAAAATCGCTAACCAGAAAGCGGCTCTGAAAGGTTTTTTCCCGTCACTATTTTTCGTATTCATCAGCACACTGAACCAGCCTTTCTTACTATCATTGTTATCATTCAGCATTTTTTTATTGAGATAATATTCATCCCACACCACTTTTGTGGTAGCAGGGTTGATGACGGAAAATGCCTTTTCATAATAATTGATATTATCCTTATGCAGTAAAAAATAATTGGTGAAAGCAAGCGGAGCCAGATGAATAAATAAATTTCCCTGCCCGGCCCGCAACCGGATAAAGTTTGGCCTGCCCAATTCATTTTCTCCTAAAACCTCGGTGGTTTTATCGTTAATCAGTGAAAAATAAGCATCGAGCTTTCTGCCGGGATATGAATAGTTAGTTTGCTTTCCAAAAGGTGGAGTGTTTAAATAAACATCCAGGCTATCTTTTGTTACTACTGCCTTATCGGTATAAGAGGAAATATCATAGTCATAAACCCGGCAGTCCATCATATCGCCTGCTAAGTAAGAAATTGTTCTGGCACTTACAAATACATCATTACCCTTTTCAACAAAAGAAATCAGTTTTTTCATTTCACTTTCGTCTGCATTAAACTTACCTGTGATAATAATTAATGCCTGATCTGATTCGTAACTAGAAAGTGAATCCCAATAACCCGGTTCATACTTGTTAGAATAAATAGCCGCATTGGGAAAAATATTCTCAAGTCCTTTATACGCTACATAAGTACCATAAGGAATTTTGTCCTGTTTGCGCAGCGTTATCCTTTCATTCAGCTGCTTTTCTCTTTTATTACTACCGGTAACAAAAAAAGCCACTAATGCCCCGGCAAGCAACAACGCAAGAATATATGGTATATACTTTTTCACTATTTATCTTACAGTTTTGTCAAACTGGTCAAACTCCCCTCTTATTACTTTGTAAGCTTCTTCACTTACATTAAATTGTCCGTACCAACTGTACTCATAGTTTCTGGTAATGCGGAAAAAGTTGTTGTAGTAAGCAGTAGGATGTAGTTCCATCAGGTAGTCGAGATTGGTTTTATCCTGCTTGTAGCGGATAATGTTTTTCTCTGACATGTTTTTTAATACCCGCAAAAACATGAGGCGGATGGCCACCCGGTAGTTACCCTGTGCAGCGGCCTTATCAATTTCCTTCTGATAATTGATAGCAAAAATATCTTCCGTAATTACGTCCTCTTCCACCCCATCCCCGGTCATCACATTTTTTTTTCTGAATAATCCTACTTTACTTCCACCGAGATACATTATCAATCCGCCGACAAACACAATCAGGATAACAATCCATAATAAAATCTGAAACCATGACCGCTGACCAACCGGTGTATAAGTATCGGTTTGTTGTTGCTCCTTTATTGTTTGTTCATTTTTCCCTTTCTGCCCTTTTTGCCCCTGCTCTCTTTCATACTGAACCTGCTCTTTGGATTTTTTTTGCTTTATATCAGCATTCGCATACCAGAAATCTTCGTCCTCTTTCATTTTTTTGACTACATCACCGGGAAGATTTCGCTGCTCCACCGAAAGGGTGTCCCCTTTTGCATAAAAATATTTATTAGCTGTACTGCTGACATCCACTTCTGTTTCTTCTTCCGGTGGCTGCATCATTTCTACTGAGTCAACAATCACAGTTACCTTCTTTTCATCCTCCTGCGCAGCTGAGAGGAAAGAAAAAAACAGTAACCCGAAAATCAATACTGTTTTGCCGAGAACTAATACAGGAATATTTTTATTGAATGTCTTCAGCACTTATACTTCCTCCTCGTTTAGTTGTAATGATAATTTTCTGCCGAGCTGTATGGGGTAAATAATGAAATACCATACAACAAATATGACCGATAATGCAAAAATGATGGTGGTAAGAATGGATATGTCATTGTACAACCGGGTAATAAATCCTTCAAAGAAAGCAGCGAGTGCAAAGACAGGCAAAAGACCAATCATTATTTTTACTCCGTCTTTTGCTCCCTGCTTAAATGCATCAATTCTCCGGATGGTACCAGGAAACAAAAAACTTTTCCCCAAAACCAACCCCGCAGCACTTGCCAGTATGATACCTGTTATTTCTAATGTGCCATGTACAAAAACGACTAACCAGAAATCAATGCCAAAACCCCTTGCAGCAAAGAACTGATCAAATGTGCCGAGCATCACAGCATTTTTTATTGACATGAATAAGCTAGGTATGCCGCAAAAAATTCCCGAAATAAACATGAGAAACGACACCCTGATATTATGTATCATCAGGCTTATCCAGCTTAAAAAAGCATTGCCATGTTCATACACACCAAACGGATTTCCTTTAGCAATATTCTCCTGGGTATCATCAACATATTCTTCACCGAAGATACCCCGGGCAATTCCTTCATCTTTTGCAGAGGTAAAAAAACCAATAACAAAAAAAATAAGGAAAAAGATAAATGCAAATAAAACAACTCTGTGATGCTTACGGATAGTCAACGGCAAATCATATTTCCAAAAAGTAACGAGGCGGTTCGATTCTTCTTTCCTGTTCTTATATATATCAAGATAAATCTTAGATGCCTGCGAATTAATAAATCCTGTTACTTTTCCAGACGGATAGAACGTTTTAGCATACGCAAGGTCATCCACCAGTTGGGTAAAATCGGTCGCCATCTCGTCGGGATCGTCAGAAGGCATGTGCTGGTTCCTCAGCCAGCGGTCTTTATTCTTTTTTATAAACAGAGCTTCCCTCAAAATCGGTTCTTTGGGTTGTAAAATACTGCATTTATAAAAGATAAAAGCAGTGGTTCAAAATTTAATTAGCTAAAAAACAATTAATTTGAACCCTTAAACAAGAACCCGGCTAATGGCGGTAATAAAAGTACCTACCAACTTTAATATTGACGTAGAATTTGAGATTCCGGAATTTTACAGGAGACTGGTTTCCCTTCTTATTGATGTGGTCATTGAATATTTCTACCTGCGGATAGCCGGGGAGATATACAAAAGCATCGCAGCAAACAGCGGCTGGGACACCGATACTCAATACAACCTGCAGGCTGTTGGCCTATTGCTGCTTTTGCCGGTACTGCTTTACCATATTTTGATGGAAGTAACCATGAATGGCCAAAGCATTGGCAAAAAAGTGATGGGTATCCGGGTGGTAAATGAAATTGGTGGCCGGCCCAGCATCAGCCAATTTCTTATCCGTTGGTTACTGCGGGTTTCGGATCTTTGGATTGCTATTCTTCTTATTATAATTATCAGCGATCCTGACCTTGGCCGTGATATGGAAACTACTTTTGTCGTTTTGGCGGCATTAGGATTTCTAATAACCGATATTGTTCTCGTTGTTTCTTCTAAAAAAGGGCAGCGTATCGGTGATATATTGGCGAAAACAATCCTAATCCGGATTAATACGAAAAGTAATATTGAAGACACCGTGTTTATAGATGTGGCAGACAGTTATGTTCCTTCCTTTCCGCAAATAATGCAGTTGAGTGATAAAGACATCAATGCCATTAAAAGCATTTTAGAAACTGCCCGTAAAAAAGATGATTTCAGTATGGCTGAAGCAGCCTGTTATAAAATAAAGGCCCACCTGAAGATTGAATCAGACATGTCGCCGTTCGACTTTCTGGATGTGCTGCTGAAAGACTATAATTATCTTTCTACCAAATAAAAAAGCTGCTATCACTTAATAGCAGCACTTATATTTCGCAATATATCCGGATAATTAAACAGAACCTGCAAAGCCAACCAGGAATAAAAGCAGTATCAGAATAAGTGTAATGCTTCTTACAGCATAATAATTTCGCAATGCCGCAAAACCCTGGTTCAACCCCTGCTGGTCATTAGATTTTAAAGCCATATTAATCTTGTTGCCAAAATTAAAAGAGAATACCCCACCCAGAATGAAGATAATGCCGGTAACAATGAATAACCAGAGGCCTGTTTTTGTTTCAGTCACGGAACTTCCGCCAAACATGTCGCCTAATCCACCTCTGCGATAACGATAACTGCTTCCACTATAGCTGTCTAATTTACTCAGGGTAATAGCACACAGGACACAAAAAATGATTCCAAGAATAACGCCAACAACGCCAAGCACTTTTCCCCATGATGCTGCACTACGCAGGTTGTAACTGTTTTGTGCATCAAGGTTCATTTGAAATAAGGAGGTGGTCGGGTTGGGTGTATAGTTTTGATTTTGTTCCATAAACTGTTGTTTTAGTTTTTATAAAAATAAGAGTCGGCCTCACTTCCTGCAAATAATATTTGATCCGGCTGTTTAGAAAAGACCGTATATAAAAAACAGCCCGTTTATAATAATGCAAACCAGTGTAATCTTTAAGCTCTTATACATCCAGATAAACGAATGATTGAAACCATGACTGTCGTTAATTCTTATGCTTTGCTGAGCCTGTTTTGTAAAATTCAAAAAATAAACCGATTGCAATATCGTCAAAGCTGAAAATAAAATTATATAGACCGTGTATATTCTCAGGTACCAGTAATAGCCCTTGTCAACAATAAAAGTAATATCCCGGTAGCGAAAATAATTGATGGCGCCACTCACAAGAATAATAGCTTCCACAGCAAGGCCAATCCAGAAACAGACTACCACTAACTGGTAGATACGGTTTACCAGTTTCTTTCCGTCTTCATTCACCCGGATATCAAAGATGTCTTCTTTATTATCCATAGTATTAAATTAATATGCCCTTGCAAATAAAACCCTTTGAGCAGAAGGCTTGCCTGTTAATATACAACTCCCCTGTTCCGTTTTATTATTGAGAGGAATGCATCGGATAGTTGCCTTTGTTTTGTCTTTAATTGCTTCTTCTGTTTCGGCAGTACCATCCCAGTGTGCTGAAATAAAACCACCTTTTTCATCCAGCAGTTTTACAAATTCATCCCAGCTGGCGGCAGGTGTGATGTGTTCATCCCGGAATATTTTTGCTTTGTTGAACATATTCCGTTGTATTTCCAGCAGTAATCCATCTACATATTGTGCAATGCCATCCAGGCCAACAATCATTTTTTCTTTTGTATCCCGGCGGGCCACTTCTACCACATTTTTCTCTAAATCTCTTGCGCCTAATGCCAAACGAACAGGCACCCCTTTCATTTCATACTCAGCAAATTTCCAGCCCGGTCTGTTATTATCATTGTCATCATACTTTACCCGAACACCTAAGCTTTTCAGGTTGGTCATTATCTCTTTTGCCTTTTCATTAATCAAGGCCTTTTGTTCATCTCCTTTATAAATAGGAACGATCACCACTTGTAATGGGGCAATCTTTGGCGGCAATATCAATCCCTGGTCATCGCTATGCGCCATTACCAATGCACCGACTAACCTTGTACTTACTCCCCAACTGGTAGCCCACACATACTCCAGTTGGTTTTCTTTATTGGAAAATTTTACATCAAATGCTTTGGCAAAATTCTGCCCGAGAAAATGTGAGGTGCCAGCCTGCAATGCTTTTCCATCCTGCATTAATGCTTCAATGCAATAAGTATCTACTGCACCTGCAAAACGTTCGTTGACTGTCTTTACTCCCCGAACCACTGGCACAGCCATAAACTCTTCGACGAAAGTGGCATAGACTTCCAGCATTTTTTCTGTTTCTTCCACCGCTTCCTGCGCCGTAGCATGTGCGGTATGTCCTTCCTGCCATAAAAACTCTGTCGTACGTAAGAACAATCTTGTCCGCATTTCCCACCGCACTACATTGGCCCATTGATTTATCAGTAATGGTAAATCACGGTAGGACTTTATCCAATCCTTATAGGTATTCCAGATAATCGTTTCGCTGGTGGGGCGAATAATTAACTCTTCTTCCAATTTAGCATCGGGATCAACAATTACCCCGCCACCATTCGGATCATTCTTCAACCGGTAATGAGTTACTACTGCACATTCTTTGGCAAAGCCTTCCACATGCGCCGCTTCTTTACTTAAAAAACTTTTTGGAATGAACAATGGGAAATAAGCATTAACATGCCCGGTATCTTTAAACATTTTATCTAATGCATCCCGCATATTTTCCCAAAGGGCAAAACCATACGGCTTAATAACCATACAGCCTTTTACCGCCGAATAATCTGCCAGCTCCCCTTTTAATACCAGGTCATTGTACCATTTTGAATAATCTGTTGCTCTTGATGTAATCTCCTTACTCATGTTTCTTTTAAGTTTAATGCCGGCCAGACCTTTAAATTTAATTTAACAGGCCTCCGTGCAATATTTCATCAAATGGCTGAATCTTTGTTGCCTAAACACAAACGATTGTGTGCCGTTTATAGTCGCACAAAAGTAGTAACTTCATTTTTAACCCGACTAAACCATTTGCCATGAACTCAAAAATTTTACTCTTGGCATTAACTGTGGCCTTTTTAAGCAGTTGCACTACCGCCTACAAAACCGGTCAAACACCTGATGATGTTTATTATTCTGCTGCACAGCCGCAGAAGGAAGATGACAAAGTGGACAAGGACGACCGCCGTGACAACACTTACTCTGATGAGTATTATGATGACCGCTATCTGCGGATGAAAGTAAGTAACCGCTACCGCTGGAATGATTTGAACGAATGGTACAGTTACGACCGGTATAGCTTTGGGTATAATTACCACTACGGGTCTTATTACAATCCCTACAATTCCTGGAACTATTATTATAATCCTTATTGCTGCTGCACTGGCAATAATAATAACTACAGCAATCCCAAAGTAGCTTCGATTAAACCAACAGTTCGCCCCACCAATTTTAACCTGGGTGGCTACACTAATACCAACTATAACAATACTAATTCAAACGGCAACAGCAAATCTGTAAGAAATAATAACGGCAAATCATCATCCTACAATAATTCGTATAATAATACCAACAGCAACGGTTCTTCAAAGGGATCAGGGGGTATTCTCAGAACTATTTTCGAAGGTAACAGTAATAATAACAACAGTGGTTCTGGCAGCAGCAATTCTTCATCCGGCAGGATGTACACCCAATCCGGCAGCAGCAGTTCTTCCAATAGTAGTTCTTCCAATAGTAGTTCTTCCGGCAGTTCAGGAAGCTCATCCGGTGGAAGCAGCGGTGGTAGTGTGAGCAGACCAGGAAGAAATTAATTTAATTCTATACAGTAAATATGTTTGAAGCATTTAAAGATACTTCCTGCATCCTATTATCATAAATAATCAAACCCATTTATGAACAAAAAAATTTACACAGCTATTTTATTAATAGCCGCACAACAGGTTTCTGCACAGATACCCGAAGAAGCTCTTCGCCTTTCGTGGAGACCGCAAATGGGTACGGCCCGTAACCAGGCCATCGGTGGTGCAATGGGATCATTGGGTGGTGATGCTACTGCTGCTATGGTAAACCCAGCCGGTCTTGCATTCTTTAAGACTTCTGACTTTCTGCTTACTCCTGCCTATCAATTTGGAAAAGGCACTGGCACTTTCCGGGGTACCAGTAATAAAGGCACTAGTCTGAATACTTTTGGCCCCGGCACATCAGGTTTTGTTTTTGGTGGATTTGGGTACAAAGCTAAAAACAGTTTTAGTATCACCGTTACCCGGGTGGCAGATTTCAGCCAAATCGTATCGTACAAAGGACAAAACAATTACAGCAGTTTTGCGGAGCCGCTGGCAGATGAGTTTGCAGCATCCGGCCTTACTATTGATCAGGCATTAAACAGCAACAATATTTCGCTGCCCACCAAAATGGCATTGTACACTTACTTAGTTGACACCGCTACTATTAATGGTAACAAACAGGTGATTGCCCGTTCAGAATTTACATCACTACTGAATCAGGAACATTTGTCGCAGATAAGTGGCGGCATCACAGAGATTACGGCAGGCTTTGGTCATGAGTTGAATAAAAAAATAATGCTGGGCATCAGTATTGGAATTCCCATTGCAAAAATTGACCGCAACACTTACTACCGGGAATCAGATGCCTCCGGCAATAACAATAATAATTTCAGCTACATGGCCTATCAGGAAAACATGAGCCAGAAAGGAGTTGGCCTGAATGTAAAAGCCGGCCTTATCTACCGGCCGAAGGAATATATCCGGCTGGGTCTTGCTTTTCATTCACCCGATATGATGATGATGACGGAGACTTTTAATTCCGGACTGGCCGTTGATGTAGAAAGATTATTTTATCCCAATAGCGGATACGACAGTGTGGCCTCTTCCACAATTACCGGCACCACTGCTGACGTTTACAAATTCACTACTTACACACCAGGCAAAATAATTTTGAGTGGCTCTTATGTGTTCAGGGAAGTAGAAAACATTAACCGGCAGAAAGGTTTTATTACGGCAGATATTGAATATGTTAATTACAAGTGGATGAGGTTTGGCCCTTCTGAAGAAGAAACTGCTGAAAGCAAAGAATACTACCAGCCCTATAATGACGCTATTGATGCTATTAATAAATCAGCCTTCAATTTTCGCCTGGGTGCTGAGCTGAAATTCAAAATCATTATGGCCCGTTTGGGTTTTGCCTACTACAGCAGCCCTTACAAGGACAAAGAACTGAAAGCAAGTAAAATGAACCTGAGTGGTGGATTGGGCTACCGGCACAAAGGAATCTTTCTCGACCTTACGTATGTACATCGCATTAGTAAAGATGTAAACTTTCCTTACCGGGTAAGTGCACCGAGGGCTAACACTTTTGCCAACCTGAAAGAAACAGGCGGCAATGTGCTGCTGACGGTTGGTTTTAAAATTTAGCGTTTTCTGAGGTGGCTTATGCTACATTTTATGTTGCCCGGGGAAGGAAAGGTGTGAAAAAAGAGAGCACTGTATATTTTCAAGGCAAGATAGTTATTGATAAAGATGGATACAGCTGCAATAAAGGCAGAGACAGATGAAATAAAGGCAGGTGTTGCATCAATAAAGTTGAAGACGGATTCGATAAAGTTGCAGACAGTGTTAATAACTATGCAGACAGCTGTAGTAAAGGGTATTTTAAAGGATGCAGGTGGTTGGTGGAATGCAAAAACCAACGGCATTCTATTCCTTATCACGGCGAGTGCCACAAAACCCACCCATCTCCCCTAAGGCGAGACCATTTGACACTTGCCCGGGAAGCTATACATAAGCTATGAAACGATTAGTCAGGAAGACACAGCAAGGAAGAAAAACTGCGACTTCCAATAAATCTAAAAACGTATTGTCCTAATAGCAATACAAAATGTATAACACTAAGTTGCTCGTTTTCAAAGCTATTGTTTTTTGTGGTGCTGCGTCTTATAGCATAAGTTTACGAGTTGTGCGTCATTTTAACTCACCAAAGCTTAATGAATTTATGAAAGGAGTATTAACAGTTTTAGTTTTTGTAATTTCTAACAATCTTTTTGCTCAAGAGGTTGTGCCTTATACACAGCAAGAAGTAATATATGATCGAAAAGATGGTACTGCTCTAACGATGATTGTTCTAAAGCCGGAGAAAATAAATGGTAAAGCCATTATCAGTCTTGTAAGTGGTGGCTTCAAATCTTCCTATAACTGGATATCACTTACTTACAGTTATCCGCAGCAACCTAATTATCTAAAATGGGCGTTCCCCTATCTGAATGAAGGATACACTGTTTTTCTCACAATACATAGTGCAGCACCCCGATATACCATCCCTAATATGTTGAAAGATATTCAACGAGCCATACAATATGTCAGGTACAATGCTACAACTTATAATATCGACGCCAATTTTATTTCCATTACAGGGCACTCATCCGGTGGAAATCTTGCTTTACTTGCAGGCTTATCAAATGATATTAAAGACCCACAATCAAAAGATTCCATTTCAAAAATGTCATCGAAAGTGCAGGCAATAGTTGCATTATGTTCGCCTACAAATTTTTTAAACCCGGATGCAGGAACTTCAACTCAAAAAAGTGCACTTGGTGGAGCATTTAATTATACAAAAATTGATACTTCTACTAATATTTATATGACTATTGAAAATAGTGCTGAAAGAAGAAGCATTGATTCTCTGATGTCTCCATTGCAAATTATTACAAAAGACGCACCGCCAGTATATCTTATTTTTGGAGGAAATGACAAGTGGGTTCCAATTAAATCATCCCAACCATTTATTCAAAAATATAAATTTGTGGGCTTAGAATGTTCTTTTGTAGTTAAAGAAGGCGAAGGGCATGACTTAAAGGGACTTTCAAAAGATGACTTTAAAAATGTTTTTACCTGGTTAGACAAAATATTTAAAAATTAGGAAACATAGGATGGGGTTTGGCAATATGGCGAGGCGACGAATATGTTCTCAACTTTTTTCAGGACGAGTAGTTCGCTATTGGGCTTCAGTTCCAGCCGACGAATAAAGGCAAGCATTAGTTCTTAATCAACATTTGTAACTTTACCCAGCAGTGGTTACGGGCTAACGGTTCTCAAATATCCCAACAACGCCAAGCCCTGTTCGTTAGCTTAAAATTTTAAATTCAAAAAAACACCCACATCTTGTGGCTTACATCCTCAGCCGTCTAAAAGAAGACGGCCGGCTGCGGCATGTACCGGTTAGTAGAGCTGGGTTTCATTCTGTGCTAAAACCTTCAACTTTCGGCAACTTTATTCAACTTTCTTCAATAATCGTCAATAACAGGAAAACCAGCATCGGAAGCTTCGTAATATTGCTGTACGGGAAAGCAATATCGCCACAAAGGTGTTTGAGCAAACAAATAACAACGCCATAGTAACCCCATACTAACCTCATACTAACTTCATCAGAAGCCATGAAAAAAGCATGAACCCCTGACGAGTTTATCTTCACTCCAGCAATTTATGAAGCACAGATAAACTAAAATCACAAAGTAAAAAATGAAAGAATATCTTTTCTCCTATGGCACACTCCAAAAAGAAGAAGTACAGGTAAAATTATTTGCCCGGCTATTAAAGGGTCATAAAGACAATTTAAAAGGATACAGGCTTTCTTCCATTGAAATTACGGACGAATTATTTCTTGCAAAAGGCGAACAAAAAATTCAATTAGTAGCAACCCCTTCAAATGATAATAATGATATGATTGAAGGCGCTGCATTAGAAGTTTCGGAAGAAGAGCTTCTGCTGGCTGATAAGTATGAACCGGGTGGCTATACAAGAGTTCAGGTACAACTTGAATCCGGAAAGAAAGCATGGATTTATGCAGCGGCCAGCATCAATCCTTAGTTTAGCCTATAATTATTTATCTGGTTTTATTTTATTTTTTGTCTTAGCAGGTTTTTTCTCCGGTAGTTTGGTGGCTCCCACCCGGGTAGTTGAAGTTCCGGCAGGCTTGGTAGTAGGTGCTTTTTCCAGCACCTTGATGTTATTTTGTATATCAACATTCGTTGGGTCTAGTGCCAGCATCTTTTTCAGGTATTCAACTGCTTTCACCTTGTCTTTAACAATATTGGCATAATAACTTGCCAGGTAAGACGCAGTACCGATAATTTCTTTTTTATTTTTTGCAGTATCCTTCTCCAATATTTCAAGATATTTTATAGCAAATGGAACGGCCGTTCCTTTCTCCATGGCAGTGTCTTTAATTCGTCCAATCTGAAACCTCCTCTCCCAACCATACTTTTCGTCAGGATATTTTGCCGTAATTATTTCAAACAAACTATCCGCTTTTGATAAATTATTCCCTTTGTAATAGGCAAATCCGGCATCATAGTAATCATTCAGGTTTGGTTTGGTTTTTACTGTAAGAATCAACGACCTGATATCTCCTTCCTTACTCCGGTTTATACTGTCGCCTTTCGCTTTAAACGCATCAGCCCCCTGCTTCAGGAAGTCAATCTTTGAAGTAAGCACTGAATCCAACGCCGCCCCCTGGATATAGGTGTTGTAGATTTCGTCCGGCGTTCCACCGGTTTTAGCAAGTATGTCTGCTTTCAGTTTATAGTCACCCGTTATTACATCTTCTCTTTTCTCTTTTGCAAAATAATCGTTCACATTTTTCAAAGCATTGGAATAATCGCCTTTATCAAAATAAGCATAGGCAAGCAGTTTATAGATCCTGGGCTTTGTTTTTGCACCCATTTCATTCAGCACCCTGGTTCCCTTTAAAATGGCGCAATCATAATCTTTGCTTACATAGCATACCTGTCCTTTCAGGTATTCATCCTGTATGTCGGTTTCAGGTAATTTGCTGTCAACATATTTTTGTAACTGGTTGCCTGCTTCAGTAAAGTCCCTGCGGAGAAAGTAATACCAGAACAATTCATAGTATGCATCCGTAAACCGGGAGTCTTTTGCCACTGCTTCCTTTAAATATTGAAGAACAAGTTCCCAGTTTTTTTGTGTTTCAAACAGTTTTGCCAACCGTACACTTGCAACAGCAAAATTGGGATTTACCTCCAATGCTTTTTTATAATAACTGTAGGCCTCGCTGCCTCCCTTGCCCGGATCAGCTTTACGATATGCATTACCTAATTGCAAAAGTGTCTCTGTATTTTTCGGATCCTTTGCTGTGGCCGCCAGCAACAACTGTTTAGCATAATTAAAGTCGCCTGTTTTTGAATCAACAATCGCCCTGCCTATGGCAGTTTGTACCACGGGGTCATCACCCTTTTTGGTACGGCTGGCAGCAAGAGCCGCTTCAAAGCGTTGCCGGGCTTCATTGTTTTTATTATCCAGCAAATCCGCATGGCCGATACCAACTAATATCAGCGGTGCACTGCCATTAGTTGTCAATGCTTTTTCATACAACTGGCGGGCTGCTGCATTATCATCCATATTAAAGTAGGTTTGTCCCAACCAATAAACAGCCTCTATATTATTTGGATTGGCAGCTAATAACTTTTTAAATACTTCTGCTGCACTTTTTTGTCTTTTTGCATTCAGGTGGTTCATTCCCTCCTGAATGGTTTGTGCCTTCAGCCCCGTTATTAATAATAAACCTGCTGCTAAAAATGTGATGGTCGTTTTATTCATTTGCCTTCTCGTTTTCTGATAGTAAATATAACTTATTTGTTTGCTTTTCCAGTCTTCCGGATCTGTAGCTGGCAGTCAGACTCAGGACAGTTCTGCAATTGGTACACATAATTTCCTTCTTACCTTCGTTTTCAAATTTTCAGGTAATGGGAAAACTACATGACTCTATCAAACCGGCACATAAAGAGTTCATTGAAAAGCAACATATCTTTTTTGTAAGCACTGCGCCTTTAAGTGCCGATGGCCGGGTAAATCTTTCACCAAAGGGATTGAATTGTTTTAAAGTATTGTCAGCATCGCAGGTTGGCTATATGGATTTAATCAGCAGCGGTAACGAAACATCAGCCCACACTTTAGAAAACGGCCGCATCACCATCATGTTCTGTTCGTTTGAAGGAGCACCGAACATTCTGCGGTTATATGGAAAAGGATTTACCGTATTGCCAAACACACCAGAATGGGACAAGTATGCTCCGCATTTTAAAATCTACCTCAGTACAAGACAACTCATCATTGCCGATATTGATTTGGTACAAACCTCCTGTGGCTTTGGTGTGCCGTTGTATGAATATACCGGCGAAAGAGATATACATTTTGAATGGGCCGAGAAAAAAGGTGCTGATGGATTGTATGAATATGTGCAACAGAATAATTTGAATAGTTTGGATGGATTACCTACAAGTTTAGGATTAAAACATTTATAAAGGCACAGGAATGCAAAAAAGTCGCTGGACTGAAATTCTGCCGCCACTGAACCCTGAACCTTATACCCTGATTCTTGCACCTAATAGCTAAATTTGTTGTGTGATTCGCCGTTCCATTGAAATATTTACCAGCAGTTTTATAATGACCCTGCAGGAGTTCTGGAAAAATAAACTCAGGACTGCCCTGTCGTTGAGTGGTATTGCCTTTGGTATCTTTTGTATTATTGGTGTGCTTGCAGTAGTAAACAGTCTTGAAAGAAATATTCAGAACGAAGTAAAATCTCTCGGCACCAATACTATTTATGTTGACAAATGGGATTACAGTTCTGGTGGCGGGTCAGAATATCCATGGTGGAAATTTGTGAACCGCCCTGTACCAAAATACCGGGAAGTAAAATATATCAAAGAAAGAACACCAGGTGCTAAATATGCAGCCTTCCGCATTAAAATAGTCTCTGCTATTGAATACAGGAACAACACTGTTTCCAACATAAACATCTACGGCATCAGCGAGGATTTTAATAAGATACAACCCATTGAACTAAATGATGGCCGCTATTTGTCTGATGCAGAATTTGACCGGGGCAGCAATGCGGCGGTGATAGGATTTTCAGTTGCCGAAAAACTATTCGGCTCCGCTGATATTGCTGTTGGCAAAGAAGTTTCCGGCAGGGGGAAAAAAATCCGCATCATCGGGGTGATTAAGAAACAAGGTAAACAAATGATTGGCGGCTGGGATTTTGACCAGAGCATGGTGATACCTTACCAGTTTGCCCGCAACATTATGAATGAGCAGAAGGCCGACCCGTTAATAATGGTGCAGGGTCAGGATAATACGAGCAGCAAAGCATTGAAAGACGATCTGGCAGGAACCATGAGGGCTATTCATAAACTTACCCCTGTTAAAGAGGATGATTTTGCATTGAATGATATTAATGACTTTAGCGAAACTATCAGTTCATTATTTGCCGGTGTAAATCTTGGTGGCTGGGCTATTGCTGCACTATCATTAATAGTGGGCATGTTTGGCGTTGCCAATATTATGTTTGTTTCTGTAAGAGAACGAACCAGCCAGATAGGGTTGAAAAAAGCAGTTGGTGCTAAACGAAGAGTGATACTGGCCGAATTTCTGCTGGAGTCTGCCTTTCTATGCATCATTGGTGGAGTGATTGGACTAATGCTGGTTTTCGGGCTAACACAGATATTGAGTAAAGCCCTCAGCTTCCCGGTTTTTATTTCTACCGGCTATATGATATTGGCTATAATTATATGTATAGTCGTAGGCATATTGGCCGGGTTCATTCCAGCATTGCAGGCAGCAAAAATGGATCCGGTAGAGGCGATACGGAGTAAATAATGTGTCGATTTGACGATGTGATGATTAGACAATGTGATAATAAAAGAATAAATATAGTTTATATGGACCCTGCTCATAAAGAGAATCTGATTATACCCCTCGCTTTAGAATTTGCCATTGAAGTTGTAAAGTATTGTGACGTTTTGGAAGAAAGAAGAAAATATGTAATTGCCCGGCAGTTATTCAAATCTGGCACATCAATAGGGGCAAATGTTAGAGAGGCTCAAAATGCAGAAAGCAAACCCGACTTCATTCATAAATTTAAGATAGTTGCAAAAGAAGCTGAAGAAACCGAATACTGGTTGTTAATCTGTATGAAATCGGCTGGATACCCAAAGGTTGAGGCTTTAATGGAAAAACTAAAATCAATACAAAGAATCATTAATAAAATAATTGTTACTTCAAAAGCTTAATCGGCACATTGGCACATTTTCTAATTGGCAAATCATGATTACCATTCTCTCCATAGAATCTTCTTGTGATGAAACATCGGCTGCAGTGTGTGTTGATGGAAAGATATTGTCCAACTATATTGCCAACCAAACGGTGCATGAAAAATATGGTGGCGTTGTTCCTGAATTAGCATCAAGGGCACATATGCAGAATATAGTTCCGGTAGTGGATGCCGCTTTAAAAAATGCTGGTTGTGATTTGAAGAATATTGATGCGATTGCTTTTACACAAGCACCGGGATTAATCGGTTCTTTGCTGGTAGGCGGGCAATTTGCCAAATCAGTAGCTCTTGCATTGGATAAGCCATTAATAGCGGTTCATCATATGCAGGCACATGTGCTGGCCAACCTCATTGGTGAGCCTAAACCAAATTTTCCTTTTCTATGCCTTACAGTCAGTGGAGGTCATACACAAATTGTGTTATGTGAATCACCCACCGGTATGAAGGTAATTGGTGAAACGATTGATGATGCAGCCGGCGAAGCGTTTGATAAATCTGCGAAGTTATTAGGCCTTCCCTACCCTGGCGGACCATTAATTGATAAATATGCGCAGCAAGGCGATGCGAACCGGTTTAAATTTCCTGAGCCAAAAATTGAAGGGCTTAATTTTAGTTTCAGCGGATTGAAAACTTCTATTCTTTATTTTTTACAAAATGCAGGCAAGAGCAATTTATTCAAATCAGCATTTACGGCTACAGAAGAAGAGAAACTAGAGTTTATTCAAAATAATTTACCGGACATCTGCGCCTCTATTCAACACCGCATTGTTACCATACTGTTGAATAAACTAAAGAAGGCTTCAGTAGAAACAGGTATCACCAATATTTGTCTTGCAGGTGGTGTTTCTGCCAACAGTGGTTTGAGAAAAGCTTTTGAGGAAACAGGTAAAAGATATTACTGGAACACTTTTATTCCGGCTTTTGAATACTGTACTGACAATGCAGCGATGATTGCCATTGCCGGTTATTATAAATACCTCGCCGGAGAATTTGCTGACCTATCGGTTAGTTCAACTGCAAGGGCAGCATGGTAATACTGTTATATGGCAAATTCCTGGTTTCAATTCAAACAATTCATCGTTCATCAGGATAAGTGTGCCATGAAGGTGACAACAGATGGGTGTTTGTTTGGAGCCTATGTGAGTCAGGGAGTCAAGAGTCTGGAGACAGTATCCGGAAAAATTCTTGATATTGGAGCTGGCACAGGATTGTTAACGCTTATGATTGCGCAGGAAAATGAAGTCGTTATTGATGCCATTGAAATAGATAAAGAAGCTTTTGAACAGGCCGCAAAAAATGTTGCTGCTTCTCCCTGGGCCTACAGGATAAAAGTTATTAATGCTGATGCAGAAAAATTCGGATTCCCAACTCAATATGATGTTATCATAAGCAATCCGCCATTTTATGAAAATGAATTAAAAAGTAATGATGCAAAGAAAAATATTGCTCATCATAACGAAGGATTGCTCTTACCTGAATTGTTGCAGGTAATTAAAAAAAAATTGAAGCCCGACGGCACCTTCTACCTCTTACTTCCTTATAAAAGAAACGATGAAATAAAGAAACTGTTTAATGAAAATAAACTCAGTATTCGCCAATTGGTTCTTGTAAGACAATCAGTCAATCATGATTATTTTCGCATCATATTGGCAGGAAGATTAAAGGCAGCCGAACAAACTGAAACAATGATTGAAGAAATTTCAATTAAAGACGATGCTGACCGGTACACACCGGCCTTTATAGACTTGCTGAAAGAATACTATCTGCACCTGTGAACGTCTCCTGGCTACTGTATCCGAACTCACTTTCCCGCTGAAAAATCTTTTAAATACTCAAAAGGCGGTGTAAGTTTTCCATCTTTTGCTATCGTTGCTCTCTCAATAGTATCAGAACTGTTACCTGTTAAATCTTCCAGCACATGTTTTATCAACTGTTCCCCAAAATAGCGGCTCGCATCTCTTGGTAATTCATTAGGCAGGTTGCCTACTGCCATTATATCAATAGAATTTTTAAGATAAGGTGCTGTTTTCATCAACGTAATCTTATCAATTCCGTAAACAGGGTCTTCGATGGTCTGGTCGCCAACATTTACCGGTACAGAACCATTGGCATCATCAGTTATATCAGCAATGGTTTGGATAATAAAGCTCTCCGATTTAGCATCTTCCTTTTCAAATAAACGGGGAACATTTTTTTCCCAATACACCCCGTTCATTAAAATATCGGTTTGCTCTGCATAGGGTAAAAATTTACAGGCATATGCTGCCGGATCCTCATGAAATTCTATCCGGCTGTATTTACCCGTCAGTTTATTGCTATACAATTCAGCTCCTTTTAATTGGGTGTAAACCGGATAAGAAAACCTTCTTTTCCTGTAATCCTCTGGCTCCACTTCGTTTATGTCCATCAGGTTCATAATTTCTAAAATACCGTGAGCCACTCTTCCGGAACCGGTCACAGCAATTTTTACATTCGGCAATCTTAAGCCAAAATAATTATGGATCAATTCCCTGAAACTTCTTTGTTTATAAACTCTTTCTAATTTAAACAATCCGGTTCTCTCTCCATAAGCCATCATACCGTTATGCGCCCCTACTATCCCGGCAAAGAATCCAAACCCTATGATACGTTGCCCATCTTCATGCTCCAGGCATTCAAAGTCAACCAACCGGATTTTTTTATCTAAAACTGCTCTCAGCAGTTGTTGATTATGCAGTTGTTTCTTTTTGGTATGCGAAAAGAACATATACGTTTTTCCGGCTATTAACTGATCAACCGGCACTTCTTTTATGCCTAGTAAAATATCACAATCATTCAGGTCCTCTTTCACTTCAACCCCCGCAGAGATGTATTCCCTGTCGGAAAAACAGCGGCTGGAGGATGATTGAACAACAATTTTGATATGTGGTGCATTTTTGTGTATCCATTTACATTGGGCGGGAATCAGTGACACCCGGTTATCTGCCGGTGTTTTTCCCTCTTTAATAAGTCCTATTCTTGTCATACAGCCGTTTATCGTTACCTAAGATGACAAAGTTGCGGTTAAAACCCTTTCTAAACAAACTGATTTAAATCAACATCCCCTTACTTAAGAAAGTGTAAATTTGAAAATTATTTTAGAACAATTGTCGACAAGTGGTTACATCTTTTCACTTAGTGTTTACCCACAAAAAAGGCTCTTCATGAAGAATCCCAAAATTCTTGTTTACGGCTTCGTTTTAATGACTAGCTCCTTAGCCTTACTTTCCTGTAAGAAAGAAGCAAACGATCAGGACGGGGCCTATAACCTGAGTTATGGTGATTCTATTCTCTACCTCAAACCTTCAGCAGGCGACTACATCGTTACTCCCACAACACATCGTAACGGAACTTACAAAGGCTTTCCGGAAGGCATCGAAATAGACGATAATACAGGAGCCATTAATATTTCAAAAAGTGAAACAGGGCTTCGCTACCGCATTACTCACACTGCTACTGATGGTACTGTTACCACTACAAAAGTTGTTTTATCAGGTATCACCTTCTTTGACAAGTTTTATAATCTTTCACAAAATGACTCTGTTGCACTACCAATTTATAATGCAACAGCTTCCTCAATTCTTCCGATCAGCGGCTCTGTATTTGATGATGGAGGCGGTGCCAATTCCTCAGGCTGTGATGTAAAAACGATTAACGGACAAATCAATCTGGCACAAACTGTCCGCAATGGATTATTTGGAAGCACCCCTACCAACGATACCAGAAGGGATGTGGAAATTATCTATCGTTTAAATGACGGAAGCAGTAAAACGGTAAACAAACTGAAAGTCAGGCTCTATTATTATACTTCCATGGCTACAGTTGCTCCAGATCTTCTTCAAACATTGCAGGAGAGGCAATCGGGAGGTGTTTTCTTGCGGGGCAATTTCACAGAGAGATCTGAACAAGCCGCCAAGCCAAGACCTCCTTGTGTTATTATTATTGCTAATTAAGCATCAGCGTTTAAATTTGATAAGCTTTTGACCAGCTTATCATGCAAAAAATCCTTTTATCATTATTATTGGCCGGACTGTTGCTCTATTGCTTTTCCCAAAATCAATCGGTCAATAATGATGCTGCACAATTAAAAGATTATTTAGCTGCCGAAAAAATGTATCGCCAGGCAGAAAGATTGTCTCTCCTGGCAGGTGATAATGAAAAAATACAGGTAACTGCTGATGAAATGTATCAGCAGGCGTTGACCGCCTTTACAAGTCTTGCGCCAGCTTCCGAAAAAACAGGAAATGATTCATTACTTTTTTTTATCCGGTTAAAAACCGGCTTCATTCAATATTATTTTGATAGTGTTACCGCAGCAAAAACAGATTATCTGGCTGCCATTTTATTAAAACAGCAACTTTACTCTGTTCCTGATTCTTTTTTATTTCTTCCTTATTTGTACACAGGTGGAATCTATTACAATCAAAACCAGTTTGATTCTGCTTTATTCTATTACAAAAAGGCAGAACAGGTTAATGATAGTTATCAAAAACCTTTGAATGAAGCACAGCGGCTATATAACAGGCTCGGTGCCACCTTTTATGAAGCCGGAAATTACCGGAAGGCCAGAAACTATTTTGAAAAAGCCATTACCCTGACAAACTCTGCCAACAATAGCCTGATTACGAATTATAAAATTAATATTGCTTCACTACTTGTAAAGCTGGAAGACTACGACTCAGCCCGGGTTGTATATAAGAGTCTGCTTCCTTCTGTTGCTTTTGAGAATGAGATTTATCACAATCTCGCCATCATCAGCATTAAACAGCAAGATTATAAAACGGGAATTGAGTATCTCCAAAAAATTAATTACAGCAACAATAAAAAGAGTATTGACCTCTTTTATAATTTCGGAGTGGCGTACGCTGCCTTACAAGAAAAAGATTCTTCCGAATTCCATTTGCAAAAAGCTCTTGCTGAAAATATTAAATGGAACGGACGCCGAAAAAATACACAATATGGTCTCATCCTGAAATTCCAGGCCGATGAATTGGTAAAACAACAATTATACAAAGAAGCTATTGGCCTGTATCAGGAAGCAGTGATGCAATTTCATCAAACTTTTGGAGAAACTGATATTTATAAAAATCCTGAGCAATTCAGAGGAGTTTTTTCCTTTATCAACCTATTTAACACACTGGCGGCCAAAGCAGCCGCTTTTGAAGCCTGGTATCAGCAGGAAAAAAATATTGAACTCCTGAAAATATCTCTGCAAACGTATCATTACGCTTTTAAACTGGCTGACTATGTAGAAAAAAACTATGACTCAGATGAAGCCCGGCTGTTTCTGGGAAAAATAAAATATACTGTTCATAGTAAGCCGATTGATGTTAGCCTGCTCTTGTATAACCTTACTCACAAAAGAAACTACCTGGAAGGTGCTTATTTGTTTGATCAGCAAAATAAGGCTTCCATCCTTACACTTAATGTGCAGGAGAATGAATTAAGAAATAAATCCGGCGAATCAAGTGAACTCATCCGGCAGGAATCATTGCTCAAAACTTCGACAACACGATTGTCATTAAAAGCAGCACAAGCAACTGATAGCCTTATCTTACTTCAGATCAATGATGCTATCCGGGATAATGAAATTGCATTGAGCAAACTGGAAGAAAAATTAAATGACGACCCTGCGTGGCAACAGAGAAAATCTCTTGAACAGATTCCGACTATCAATCAACTGCAAAAAAGATTAGATAATAATACTGCCCTTCTTTCCTTCCACCTCTCTGATACCGAACTGTTAACTTTCTTAATCACTCCCAGCCGGTTTGAGTATTACCAGTCAGCTATCAATATAGGTTTTTTAAAAGCAATTGATACTTTCAAAAATGCATTGCATAATACATCGGCTGACCAAAGGTATAATGGAACTAACATTTCAAATAGTTTATACAAAACGCTGATTGAACCTGTACAATCAAAGCTGTTACAAATAAAAAGACTGATCATTATACCTGATGATGAACTGAACTATCTGCCGTTTGAAGCATTACAGGATGAAAATAAAAAATACCTCATTGAAAAATTTTCCGTACAGTATCAATACTCAACAGCCTTGCTCGGAAAAAATGAACCCCCGATCCATTCATCCGGAACATTATCCTTTGCTCCTTTTGCGTCAAATGGCTACAGCGATTCTTCAGGCTATTCACTAAACAAATTACCATCCTCAAAAGGTGAAGTAGCAGAACTGGAAGGAGTATCTTTCATTGATTCAGCCGCTACCAGGGAAAATTTTCTGGAGTCCATTAACAAATATGGCACTATTCATCTCGCTACACATGCTAGTGTAAATAACCTTGATCCTTCCCGTTCTTTTATCGCCTTTTACCCCGGAAATAATGATTACCGGCTTTATGCACCTGAAATTGCTGACCTTAAGCTTGATTCAACCCAACTAGTGATTCTCAGTGCTTGTGAAACGGGTGCTGGGCCATTGGTAAAAGGCGAAGGACTCATGAGTTTGTCGAGATCATTTGCTTACGCCGGTTGTCCGGATATAATTACTTCCTTGTGGAAAGCAGAAGACAAAACAACTGCGTTTCTTACCCGGCAACTACATTACTACCTGGATAAAAATTATACAAAAGATAAAGCATTGCAACAGTCCAAGCTTGATTTACTGAATAATAAAGACATTGACCCACGGTTCAAATCCCCAGTCTATTGGGCTCATCTTATACTTATCGGCGAATATGAAAGTCGGCAGCAATCATCTAACTGGTGGTGGATTGCGGTTGTCATTTTAATTGGTGCTTCTATCTACCTCCTTATAAAAAGAAAAAACCGGCCTGCAACATAGCAGGCTGGCTTAGTTCTTCAGCGGCAAGCAACAGAGCTATTGATGTAATGTTATCGTTGGCACATGAGTATCTTCACGGTTTCTTACAATCACATTATGAATGAGAGTATCATTATATCCGTTCTGGCCATCAATTATTATTTTATAAGTACCTGCATTCAATCCTACAATTTTATACTCGCCGTTATCATCATCTGGAATAGCAGTGGCAGTGTCGGAACCTATTACAGCTTTCACTATTGCATCAGCTGCACGGGGCAATACTCTTCCTTCTATCCTGCCTGAATTGCTGCGGGTAAATATTTTAATATGCGATTTTAAGCGAAACCCATTACCTGAACCGCTGTTATCCGGTTGTATCGAATTACCGGCATCAAAATCAATCCAGAAAAGCACCTGACCAGCAGGAGTAATTTCAAAATTGCTGCTTTCTATGTTAGCAACCACTTCCCTGTCCTCGTCCTTTAACCGAAGGGGAAAACTTTGTCCGTTTTTCATAGCTGAATTTTGTGTACCCAATACCAGCTTTATTTTCCTAATCCTTGCGTTTGGCAAAGTACCTGTGGCAAATAATGTATCTAACCCATTACGGAAGCGGAGGATATTATACACTCCCGGGTTAATAGCCAAGGTTACCCAACCATCGTTTGGTAATGTATCATCTTCGAGCTTCACCTCTAACCTTCGAAGGTCAATAAACACACTGTCGAAGATAGGTGTCTGGTGGTCGGTTAAATAAATAGTGACAGCATGTGGCTTATTAATGTCTGTAGTTCCTTTTTGATAACCTGTCGCATCTTTCTGACAGGAATAAAATACCACTGTAGTAGCCAGCAAACTCAGAATACTAAATCGGATAATATTTTTCATTTTTTTGGTTTTAAATTCATTAATAGGTGAATACAGGAAGACGAAATGTAACCGGTATGGCAAAAAAATATCCTCTCCCATTTTCGGGAGAGGATATTCATTAACACCATGCAAAAATATTATCGCCGCTTGAGCATCTTCACCTGGCGAATAAGCTTATCAGTAATTTTTTTATTGTATGTATGATTAGGGTCGTCCTGTATCTTAGTCAGCAGGGGCAAAGCATAATCATAATCCTTGTTGCGGATATAACCGAGTGATAAATAATATTCGGCCTCATCATTCAAGACAGGTTTTGGGCTTTGCTTATTCGCATCCAGCACTTCATTAAAACATTTAATGGCTTTATTGTTATCCTTTACTTCAAGAGCAGCTGCACCGCAAAGGAATTCACCTTTTGGAGTATGGTCTTCGCCTGCATCATGTATCCGTAGCACTTCTTTATAGTTCTTTTCCTGGTAGGCTTTTTCAACCGGTGTTTCATTAGTATTACCATCACGGACAGTCACCAGCTCATAAGACTGGTAGCGGGAAGCAAAAATTTTGTCGGGGGAAAGTGTAAAGAATTTATAAGCCATATAACCACCGACCAGCAGTATCAAACTGGCCGCTACCCCCATGCTGTATCGAGCAATTTTCCGGGTTGGATTTATCTTTCTCAACGGAGCCTGCATTTCTTCCATCATTGGCTGATGAATACCAGACACCTTGCTCTTCAATCCATACAGTTTTATAACCTGGATAGTTAATTTTAAACTATCCAGTTTGTTCTGCAACATTCTATCAGAAGCCAATTGCTGCTCCAAATTTTTCTTTTCAGTACCTGTCAGTTCCCCATCCAGGTATCGAATCAATTTCTCAGCCATATCGGGTGTAGAATTATCCATGTAATAAGTTTTTCAATGTTTGTTTCAATATCGGATTTGCATTTACCATCTGCTCCAATTGCTTCAGGCATTTATATTTTTTATTTCTTACCACCTGTTCGTTTTCATAATCTGTTGCTTCCAATATTTCCTTCATTGACAAATCCTCGTAATAAAACATGAGCAATATCTTCCGGCAGGTTTCTCCTAGCTCACCAACCAATCTTACAACTTCGGCTTTTCCTTCCCTGTCGACAATTAGCTCACTCATGTCCAGCTCTACTTTCCCTTGTCCCTTTTCATATTTTTCTTCTCTCATCAGTGCCCGGCCTCTTTTTTTTAATTCATTCAACCAGGTGTATCGGTTCAAAGAGAATAAAAAAGTTTTCACTGTTGATTCACCTCTGAACTTATCTTTCTGTACCAGATCAATAAAAGCTACCACTACTTCCTGGAACACATCCTCCGCATCCTGCCGGTTTCCACTGTTGTTCATCACATACCAGATCAGGCTGTCGAAATGGCTCCGATAGATAGCTTTAATTGTTTCATCCATCCGTAGCCCGGACCGGAGATTGGACACCAGTTCCGAATCCGGGAAGTTCCTGATTACCTCCATGCTTTATACGTAGATTTGTAAGCTTAAAACCCTGTTTTGTAACCTAAACTAAGAATAAATTTTCAGGAAAACAGAGTTAAATCTATCAACGGCAATGACTTATTTTGAATTATTCGCTATACCGGTACAACTGAAAGTCAATACAGCTTTACTGTCCAAAAAATTTTTTGAGCTTAGCAAGGAATACCATCCTGATTATTTTGCCAATAAAAATGAACAAATACAGGATAATGCCCTTGAAAAATCAGCTTTGCTGAACAGAGCATGGAAAACTTTTCAAAGCTCTGATGCGACTATAAAATATGTGTTACAGGAAAAAGGATTGCTGGAAGAAGAAGAGAAATACGAACTGCCTCCGGATTTTCTGATGGAGGTATTAGAAATAAACGAACAAATAATGGATGCGGATGAACAGGATCCTTCTATCAATCTAAAATCAAAAATCGAAAATCTTCAATCAGAAATATATGAACCGGTCAAAGAAATGGTGGAAAATTATGAGGACAATACTGCTACCGAAAAAGAGTTGTTGCAGGTAAAAGAATATTATTACAAGAAAAAATATTTAGACCGCATACATCAGCAATTAGCCGGAATGGCTTAATATTGCAGCCCAATTCGAAAATGCCCGGGTGGCGGAATTGGTAGACGCAGCAGACTCAAAATCTGCCGTTCGTAAGGATGTGCTGGTTCGATTCCAGTCCCGGGCACAGAAACCCTGACACAAAGTGCCGGGGTTTTTATTTGCCTTTACTTTTTGGGTGATAAAAACCCCTGCATGTATTTGACTATAAAGTTTCATTGTATAATAACCTTGAAAGATTTGACCCTTCATTTATGCGGTTAAATACCGTAAGTAGATTGAAAAAGCATTGCGACAGCCTATTTGAAGCCGCAAATATGACTACCGCTCTGGTTAACTACGAATTAGATTAGACCAATCTTGTGAATAATGTAATCTGAAAAAGATTTTATTGGGGTTACTCCTGCTATAGTTTTAATAATAATTACATAGCAGTATAGTTTTCTAAATTTACAGAATGAGTATGCTGCAATCGTTATTTCCGACCACATTTTGAAATATCCTCATGCCCCTGTAGCCAGCAATCAATCGTAATGTCAGAAGTCCTGAAAAAGAATGGATCTATTACCCGTAAAAATGGATTTTGGCAATAATAAAATCGGGCATTTTATTTTTGAAATGCAATATAAGATAGCCGGCACTTTTATGACCCTACTTTGGGCCTGAAACGGCCATATTGAACAAACATTGCCGGCCGATATTAAATTTATTGCAGAACATCCTGACATCCTTCTTGCTGCTTATAAGGATATTTTATAAAGGGAAAAGGTTTTTGCCGGATGTTTTCTCTCATTACAGCCAAGGCAAACCTAATAGTTCACTTGCCCCAAATGCGTTGACATTTCATAGAATAACAAAAACTTTATCAAATGTAATTTGGATATTTTTTTAAGAGGATACCCCCTTGTAAAATATCAGTGGAAATTAACCAGTTCTGTGTCCGTCACAAATAAAACAAGCTAACTACTGGCTTTTATTTAAACTACCATCAAGCTACAACCCCGTAAATCGCTGCCATCCATTCGACCAAGCACCTCAAATTTTCCATCAGCATTTATTTTTCCTACATCCTCTGTAGCAATAAAGGAACAGGAATAAATATTGGCCAAGTCAATAACATTAATTGTTCCTGCACCGGTTTTTTTTACTACAAACGGGTCTTCTTCATCCCTTACTAATATTTTCATCCAAGGCGGACAGGCAAACACCCCACCCCCTTTTGAATAAGCTTGTGATAGCAGCTCCGTCATTCCGTATTCTGAATGAATATATTCAAGGGAAAAAGATTGCTTCAGTATAGCATGTACTTCCGGACGAATCATCTCTTCTCTCCTTCCCTTCATACCGCCAGTTTCCATGATAGTGGTGTATTGCAAGGGCCGAGAATATTTTTGGGCAAAATCAAGCAAGGCAAATGTCACTCCAATCAATAAGTTCTTTTGTTTTCGTTTTTCCAGTTCAGCCAACAATGCAGATAATTGTTCGTATTCGTTTAAATAAAAACCGCTTTGGGGATATTCGCTTAATTGAATCAGTTTATCCACCATGTACACCAGCGATGAATTTTTTCTTTCTAGGTAGGATGGCAGCAAACCAATAATACACCATTCGTTTGCTGCACCATAAAACAATTCAAAACCGCTGGTGAAACTTTCCGCATATAAGGACAGATCTTTTACCAAATGCCTGCTGTTAATGCTGCCAGTAGTGCCGCTGCTTTCAAAAATAGTTACCGGTTCAAACGAGGTTGTTTGAACACTATGAGATTTAAAGAAACGACCCGGTAAAAAAGGTATCTGCTCAATGCTTTTAATGTTGGGAATATTAATTTTTAATGCCCTCAGGTAGTCTTTATAAACGACGCAATACTCACTCTGAAACATGAAAATTTCAAGAGCCAATGCTTCAAATCCATCCTTTTCTACACCAAAAATTTTATGATTCCATTGCTCAGACATATTCGCTTTTATATTGTAAAAATCAGTAAATTTGATTATATCAAAAATACTATATGAAAATTTTTCAACCCCTTATGATAATTTTTATTGTTATTGCAATCAGTTGCAACAAAGATAAATTTACTACGGTACCCCAACTTAGCATTAAATCAATTTCACCCGCCACCGTTTTTAATGGCAATATAGTAAGCATGAAGGGGAATTATACAGATCAGGAAGGTGACCTTGACTCAGCATTAATCGTGTATAAATGGTATAATGGTGCTACAGTTGTTAGAAAAGATACATTCCGGTATTCCTTTACCGCATTAGACTTACCGACTAAAACGAAGGAGGCAGATATTTCAATAGACTTTCAATACAATACATCCAATCCAAATGGTTTTGTCACACTTCCTGGTGCATCACCAAAAGACACTACTGCTACTTTGGGTCTGATATTAATTGATAAGGCAAAAAACAGAAGTAATTACGCTGAATCAAATTCTATCAGGCTTAAAAAACTCTGATACAGCCCTATTGAGATATTTCCAAAATTCCTGGCCTCCTTGATTTACAGCAATTTTTTTATTGCGACTAGTACATTTGCTTTAACCTATGAGAACTTTAGCCACTTGAAATTACCCGGCTCACCTCACTGGTATTTGCCGCTGATTTTTCTTTTTACCAATTTTATTTACAGTCTTCGTTACTATATAAAAGCACTAAGGGAAAAATGGGTAGCCAGATGGACTTGTGATTATTAAAGCCCCGCTGCTTATCTTCGCTATTCTAACTTTTATATTATAAATAATATGTTATGGCAAAATCAGCGAGAGTTAAGAAATCAATCATTACCAGTGAAGCATTTCAGTTTTTAAAATCGTATATCAATAATGCTTCACCTGTTGGTTTTGAAACCTGGGGACAAAAACTCTGGCTAGAATATCTGAAACCATACGTTGATACACACTATGTGGACTCCTATGGAACGGCGGTTGGTGTTATCAATCCTGAAAACAAATTTAAAGTAGTAATTGAAGCACATGCCGATGAAATCAGCTGGTTTGTAAACTACATTACTGCCGAAGGGTTGATTTACCTGAAAAGGAATGGCGGGGTTGACCACCAAACAGCACCGGCATCAAGGGTTTTAATTCATGGGAAAAAAGGAGCAGTGAAAGGCGTATTTGGCTGGCCTGCTATACATACCAGGATTGGATCTCCTGACCAAAAAGAAACGCAGCCAAGAACAGATAATTTGTGGCTGGACTGTGGTGCCCGGAACAAAAAAGAAGTAGAAGCATTAGGAATCCATATCGGTGCGGTAGTTACTTACCAAGATGGTTTCGACGAACTGGCCAATGGCAATTATATCGGCCGGGCTTTCGACAATCGTATCGGTGGATTTATGATAGCCGAAGTGGCAAGGATGCTGAAAGAAAACAAAAAGAAGCTGCCTTTTGGACTATACATAGTAAATGCAGTGCAGGAAGAAATCGGTCTTCGTGGTGCCGAGATGATTGCCCGGAGAATAAAACCTGATATAGCCATTGTTACCGATGTAACACATGACACCACCACACCAATGATAAGTAAGAATATCGAAGGCGATATAAGTACCGGCAAAGGCCCATCACTTTCTTATGCACCTGCCGTGCATAATAAGTTGCTGGCATTGGTAGAAAAAGTAGCTACCGATAAAAAAATTGCTGTGCAATGGCGGGCATTAAGCCGCAGTACCGGAACAGATACCGATTCCTTTGCTTATTCCAATGATGGTTGCCCTTCTGTCCTCATCTCTATTCCGCTACGCTATATGCATACAACAGTAGAAATGCTTCACCGGGATGATATAGAAAATACCATCAAACTGATGTATGAAACATTGCTAACTTTATCCCCGAAAACTAATTTAAGTTACCTGTAATGTTGCAGCACTTATTGTATATTGACCCGGGCAGCGGTAGTTTTTTGGTTCAGGCAATAACCGCAGCAGTGCTGGGAGTAGTTTTTTTCTTCCGCAACATCCGGATGTACATCAAATCCATTTTTACCCGGACACCTAAAAAACCTAATGATAATCCATCAATCTGATGCCAGATAGTTTTATTCATCACCCTTCCTCCTACCGGGATCCGTCGGGATTTGTTTTCAGGAAAAATGGTGTGCTGTACAGACAGGTGAATAAAGTATTCAGCGAACATTTTGATTTTTTTATTGCCAGCGGGTGCTACGAAAATCTTGTTAAGAGAGGTCATCTTATTACTCATGAAATTATCGATGAAAATCTTACAGGTGACAACCAGTGGCATACCACACTAAAACCTGAGCAGGTTCCCTTTATCTCTTATCCTTATGAGTGGAGTTTTGATATGCTAAAAGACGCTGCTATACTCACTCTTGACTTGCTGAAAGAAGCTCTTGCATATGAAATGATAGTAAAGGATGCAACGCCTTATAATATTCAATGGCATAATGGCAAACTTGTTTTTATTGATTCCCTCTCGTTTGAAAAGTATGACGAAACATTTCCATGGATTGCCTACCGGCAGTTTTGTGAGACCTTTTTATCACCTCTTCTGCTGACACATTACTTCAAAATGCCTTTGCAGGAAATGCTGTTGGCATACAGTGACGGCATTCCTTTACAAGTAACACAGTCATTGCTTCCCCGGCGAACTAAATTTTCTATTCATACTTACCTGCACATTCATCTGCATGCAAAGTATAGTGCAAAACATCCGGCTCAAAATGTGAAGAGAACTAGTTTTTCAAAAAAGAAACTGCTGAACCTGGTGTCAGGTCTTGAAATATTAATTAAAAAATTAAAACTACCGGACAGTAAAAGCACCTGGTCTGCTTATTACGATGAAGCCTCCCAGCGAACAGATTACCTGCAAAGCAAACAGCAAATCATTCAGCAATGGCTTGAAAAAATAAAACCTATAGCTACTGCTGCCGACCTCGGTGCCAATAACGGCGAGTTTTCAAAATTAGCCGCCGCAAATAATATACAAATCATTGCCGCCGATTTTGATGCTTTTTGCATAAACACTTTGTACAATCAAATAAAGATAAGTGGCGAAAAAAATATACTGCCGGTCATACTCGACCTTTCAAAACCGTCTCCGGCTATCGGGGTAAATAACGAAGAGAGAGATTCCTTTATTAACCGGACCAACGTTGATCTTGTGCTTGCTCTTGCCCTTATTCACCATCTTTCTATCGGAAAAAATATCCCCTTCGATAAAATTGCTGCCCTGTTCCATCGGGTAGGTCGTTATCTCATTATTGAGTTTGTACCAAAACAGGATGACAAAATTCAATTGATGCTGACAAACAAAAAAGATATTTATACTGCTTACACGGAAAAAAATTTTCTGTCAACTTTCCGAAGGTATTTCACCATTGAAGAAAAACAAATAATAGCCGGATCAGAAAGAACATTATACCTGATGAAAAAAAATGAAGGATAAACTACTCCATATAATCCGGACAAAACCAGTTTTTCTCTTTTTGTTACCGCCATTTTTTGTACTGCATGGCTTTACAGAAAACTATAATTTTATCCCTGTAAAAGATGCCTTGTTACTCACTGGTATCTACCTGTGCTGCTCCCTGCTTTTATCACTGCTGTGCTGGTTGCTGTATCGCAATTTCACCAAAGCCAACCTGGCCGCTTTTTGGATAATGGCCTTCAACTTCTTTTTTGGCAGCGTACATGACGGGTTAAAAAAATTCTTTCCCGGATCATTTATTGCTAAATACACATTTATCCTGCCTGCCGCCGTCCTGCTGTTTGTTGTTTTACTGATAGTATTAAAGAAAAGAAAAACATCTTTATTAAAACTCACTTACTACCTGAATGTACTTTTGGTAGTACTGCTGCTAGTAGATACAGGATTACTATCTGGCAAAATAATAACGAAGAAAAAAACTTCTTATACCCTGCCGGAGGGGTTTGCTGCCTGTGCCAGTTGCCCCAAGCCGGATATTTATTTTATACTGGCCGACGAATATGCCGGTAACAGTGAATTAAAAGATTTGTTTCAATTTAATGACAGTGTATTTTTAAAGCAGCTTGCCGCATTGGATTTTCATACTATCCCTGAAAGCCGCAGTAATTATAATTATACTCCTTTCTCAGTAGCTTCCATTTTGAATATGAATTACCTGGACCTGAAAGGGAAAGACAGGGCTAAACCTGACCTCACTTACAGCTATACATCTATCCGTGATAACAACCTGCTCCGGTTCCTCCGGTATCATCAGTATGATTTTTACAATTACTCGGTTTTCGACTTCGAGGGACAGCCTGCCAGAGTGAGAGAAACTTTTTTGCCTGTTAAAACAAGGCTTATCACTGCCCAGACTTTTTTGAGCCGGTTTGACAAGGAAATTCGTTTCAATTTTGTTTACCGCTGGAAGTCAAAAAAGAACCAGAAAATTCTTACTTACGGTAATAAGAATAACAATGAAAATATTTATGACCTGACGTGGAAACTGTCAGAGCAGAAAACAGTTTCACCGAAATTTGTGTATTCGCACCTGATGATGCCTCATTATCCTTACTATTTTGACAAGAATGGAAAAGAACAACCTTTTGAGAAACTATTGGAAGGTAACCAGGGAAATAAAGAAGCCTATATTGAATACCTGCAATATGCTAATAAAAAATTACTGGCCTTAGTTGACCATATTCTGAAATCATCGGTATCTCCTCCTATCGTTGTACTAATGGGAGATCATGGTTTCCGGCATTTTAATAACCCTGTTGATACAAAATATCATTTTCTGAACCTGGCTTCTGTTTATTTGCCTTCAAAAAACTATTCTGGTTTTAGCGATAGTCTTACCGGAGTTAATTTTTTCAGAACAGTTTTGAACATTGCCTTTAGCCAACGGCTACCTTATCTGAAAGATTCAACCAGTTATTTGCGGGATTAATCAAATTTGTTTCAGCCCTTTTATCTTCTATTTTTGTACTTCATGTTCAACCCCCAAAAAATATTAGTACTGGCACCGCACACAGATGATGGTGAGTTAGGCTGCGGCGGCAGTATCGCAAAGTTTTGTGCAGAAGGCAAAGAGGTTTACTACGCTGCTTTTTGCCTGTGTTCAAAATCATTACCTGCATCGTTGCCAGCCAATACACTGGAACTGGAATGCCGTAAGGCAACAGCCATTTTAGGCATACCCGCCTCTAACCTTATCCTGTTTAATTATGAAGTAAGAAACCTGCCCGGGTTCCGGCAGCAGGTATTAGAAAAGTTATTACAGTTAAATACAAACATTAATCCTGATTTAGTCTTGCTTCCTGCCGCTTCTGATATTCACCAGGATCATCAGGTTATTCACCAGGAAGGAATGAGAGCTTTTAAGAATGTAACATTTGCCGGGTATGAATTACCCTGGAACAATTTCAGTTTCCACACAAACTTTTTTATCCGCCTGTCGAAAACAGAGTTGGATAAAAAGGTGGAATCATTAAAGTCCTACCAATCACAATCGCACCGCAATTATATGCAGGAAGATTTTACACGGTCGTTGGCTAAAGTAAGAGGTGTGCAGGCGAATGCTGCCTATGCCGAAGTGTTTGAAATCTATAAATGGATAGTGTAAGGTTTTTACCAGCCAATACGTTCACCAAATTTTCCCAGTCCGAAGTAGTCATTCAGTTTCATATTTAACCCAAGCTGGTTGAAAGCAGTATTGCTTTGATAATAAGCCCGGGCATATCTTACCTGCAGTTTGCCCAACATTACCCCAGCACCCAACGAAAAACCATTTAGCCCATTGGCAGCATTACTTATATTTAATTCTTTTCGCCGCAAAAAATTATACGCCGCCATTACTTCTACCCGGTCGCCTGCATAAATAGTGGTGGCAAGTACGAGGTGATTCAACAATTTATCAAACGAGAATTTCTTTTCACTGCTATTGTCAAATCCATTTTCGTTGTTGAAAGTGGTGTCGTTGTAATTAATATTAAACTGGTGTATCCGTTGGGCAGTTAACGAAAAGCCGAAAGGGGCACTGACTAATCGTTTGGTAAACCCAATTTGCAAATCAAAAGGTAAATCATCCGGGTCGGTGCCCTCATACTTTTTTAATTGAGTGCCCATGTTTTTTGCCACGATAGCAACAGAAAACAGTTTGGAAGAGTCATGAAATAAAATTCCCACATCAATGGCAAGTCCATTGGAACTGTACTGCCCATAATTGGAACTGATGAACTTAAGCGTTGCCCCGTAATGCCATTTCTCCATATAAGTTCTGGATGCGGACACCTGCATTACCCAATCCGTGGGTCTGAATTTTCCCAGCACATTTCCCGAAGCATCTGTTTCGGATGTATTGCCGTAGCCAAAATAGTTAAGCCCCCAGGAAAAATTAGTATTTATTTTTTCATTGCGATACCCCAACGACAAATGATACGCTTTGATGCCACTATAAAAACTATTAAACACCGCATTCATCTGTGTGTGCATGGAGGGCTTTAGTAATGCCGGGTTATTAAAGACCAGCCCTACATCGTTGGAAGTCTGGGAAACATTTATTCCTCCAAGAGCAGTTAACTGCGGGGTGTTGGACAGTTTGAGAAAGTTGAAAACAGAATTGCCGCCGAGGGTTTGGGCAGAAGCATTTACCGACAGTAATAGTAACCATATTATAATCCGGCTGTACAAAGCCTTACGAAAATAAGCCATTGCCAAAACAAAATCCTCCCTTAAAAAAGAGAGGATTTCTTACTCCCGATATTATCGGGACAAACCTTAACCAACCAACATGAATAATGATAACAACAGAAAAGACAGTTGGTTGAGTAGTTTCTAAAAATATTTTAACCGACCAGTGCCAGATCCAGCACCTGGCTCATCGTCTTTACATAATGGAATTTGATGCCCTTAATAAACTCTTGTTCTATCTCCTGCACATCCTTCTCATTCTGCCAGCAGAGTACAATTTCCTTTAAACCGGCTCTCTTTGCTGCCAGCACTTTTTCTTTGATACCGCCAACTGGCAGCACTTGTCCTCTTAAAGTAATCTCACCCGTCATAGCAAGAAAGGGTTTCACTCTTTTGCCAGTTAAAGCAGAAGCGATCGCCGACATCATGGTAATACCGGCACTGGGTCCATCCTTAGGCACCGCACCTTCGGGCACATGGATATGAATATTTTTCTTTTCAAACAGTTTTTTGTCCAACTTATATTTATTGGCACTTGACTGCAAATAAGTTAGTGCAGTGCTGGCACTTTCCTTCATCACATTACCCAAGTTACCCGTCAGTTTCAGTTCGCCTTTCCCGTCACTCAGGCTGGTTTCTATAAAAAGAATTTCGCCGCCCACATAAGTCCAAGCAAGCCCGACAGCCACGCCTGCCATATTTGCGGTTTTATAAATGTCATTACTGTACTTTGGTTTACCGAGCATCTTTTCAATGTCTTCAGCCGTTAATGCTGCTTTCAGTTTTCCTTTCAATACCAATTGGCGGGCCTGATACCGCATGATGGAAGCCAGTTGCCTGTCCAGTTCCCTTACACCACTTTCCCTGGTATAGTCCTGTATTACTTTCTCCAGCACTTTATCACTCATTTTAAAATTGCTGCTCTTCAGACCGTGCAGGTCTTTTTGTTTGGGAAACAGATGACGTTTGGCTATCTCCATTTTCTCTTCTACGGCATATCCGCTGAGGTCAATAATTTCTAACCGGTCTCTTAATGCTGGTTGAATATTCTGAACATTATTAGCTGTCGCAATAAATAAAACTTTGCTCAAATCATATTCAGCTTCCAGGTAATTATCATAAAAAGTATGGTTCTGCTCCGGGTCAAGCACTTCCAGCAATGCAGAAGAAGGGTCGCCCCGGTGATCGCTGCCTACTTTATCAATCTCATCTAAAATCATTACCGGGTTAGATGATTTTACTTTACGGATAGATTGCAAAATTCTTCCCGGCATGGCGCCGATATACGTTTTCCTGTGCCCTCTTATTTCGCTTTCATCATGCAGACCACCCAAACTCAGCCGCACATATTTTCTGCCGATAGCATTGGCAATACTTCTTCCCAATGATGTTTTACCAATACCGGGAGGTCCAACGAAACAAAGTATCGGGCTTTTCATATCGCCTTTCAGCTTCAGCACGGCGAGGTATTCCAAAATCCTTTCTTTAATCTTATGCATTCCATAATGATCAATATCGAGTGTCTTCTTCGCTTTCTTTAAATCGTAGTGGTCTTCTGTATAGCTTTCCCAAGGCAAATCAAGCATCAGGTCAAGGTGATTATACACCACGGAAAAATCAGGGGTGCTGGGGTGCATTCTCTCTAATTTTTCAATCCCTTTCTTAAATGCTTCTTTTGCAGGAGCCGGCCATTTTTTGGCTTCTGCCTTTTTCTGCATTTCTTTTATCTCCTGCAAATTACTATCGCCGCCCAGTTCATCTTTTATACTCTTCATCTGCTGCTGCAGAAAGTATTCTCTTTGCTGTTTGTCTAATTCAGTCCTCGTCTTGCTGGTTACTTTATTTTTCAATTCAACAAACTGCAATTCCTTTTGCAGCAATTGCATCAGCAAGTCTGCCCGTTGGCGAATCTGGTTCAGTTCCAGCAACCGTTGTTTATCCTTGATATCTGTATTCAAATTGCTGGAAACAAAATGAATCAGGAAAGCCGGGTTCTCAATATTACGGAGAATGATGGATGCCTCCGTCGGTATATTGGGTGAGAGATGTACAATGTCGGCCGCCAGATCTTTGATATTGGCAACATACGCATTGAAATCTTCATCCTTCGGCGACTCTTCTTCGTCCAGCTTTTTAATCTTTGCTTTGAAATAAGGGTCTTCTTCAAAAATGGATTCTATCAAAAACCGGTTTTTACCCTGGATTATAATAGTGGTACCTCCATCAGGCATTTTAATCAGCTTCACTATTTTGGCAACAGTACCTATACTCTCCAGATCCTTCATTTCCGGCTCTTCTATATTACTATCTTTTTGAGCTACAACACCTATTAATTTGTCTCCTTTATAGGCATCATTTACTGCTTTAATGCTCTTATCCCGACCTACTGTAATGGGCAGCACCACCCCGGGGAAAAGAACCGTATTTCTAAGCGGCAGCAAAGCTATTTCAGGGGGAACTTCAATACCATTCAGGTCCTCCTGATCACTCTCATTCAGGGGAATAATCGGCAGAAAATCCATCTCATCCTCTGTACGCAGTAAAAATTTTTCAATGTTCATATCCATAATCTTCTTTCTTCTTTAGTCAATCTGTCACCTATCTTGCTTCAAACAAGGCGGAACGGTAAAAATATAACGGGAAATCAGTATTGCCAAGATTCATGCCTGCCAATTAAAAACTGACAAACTATGTGGTTGAAATGGAACTGTTTGGGCAAAAAAAATCTCCCGGCTAACCAGGAGACTTTATTCATAAGAATTACGATTTTATAAGGCTAATCCAACGGATACCTGGAAACTCTGGCTTTTCCACCTGTCCTGGTTATCTATATCGTTCAAATTAGTAAGACCTACTGCGTAGCGGCCATTGATACGGATAGCAGCCACTTTTACTTGCACACCTGCCAGCATAGAGAAATCACCATTTGCGAAGGCTTCGCCGCCATTTTGCAGTAATGTTTTATCATTGTTCATCAGCACACTAAACTGGGGGCCTGCCTGAAGGGAAAGAAAGCTGCCTATCAGTTTATAATTGAGTAAAATAGGGATAGAGAGATAGTTAAGTTTTACTTTACGCTGGTTTGATGAGCTGACAGCATTCTGATAAATGTTTTTGAAACTACTATCTACAGTGGTAGAATACTGGTTGAAGAGAACTTCGGGCTGTAAAACGAATTTATTCCCCAGGCGAACCTCTGCAAACCCACCGAGATGGTAACCATACCTGAATTCATCTTTAAACGATTTACCCTCTATTTTGGTAACATTGGCACCGGCTTTTGCACCGATATGGAACTGAGCCATTGCTGCGTTTGACAATAATACGAATGCAGCCAGCGAAAGGAGTTTTGTTTTCATTTTCATGTTTAGTAGTTTATTTGTTTTTGGGGCACTAAAATTGACCATCAAAAATTTCAAGTATAATGCCAGTAACCCGGTTTACCTGTTAAATTCTCTTAACGACAAGTAGTAATTTCCAAAACAGATTATGTAACCTTTCTATTGCCCGGAAAATGTTAAGATTTTATTCCATTGAAATACTGAACCGGGCGAAATATCAAAAATCAGAACATGCAACCAATGTTGACAGAGAAGATGGCGTTGAAATTATTGCTGGTAGCGGGAAAATAATAATCCATCGCAAGCTGTGGCTGTACAAAGAATTTACCAATGGAATATTCGCCACGGAGATACATGGTTAATGAGAGTGGCTGAAATTTTATCTCGTCATCCAGGTACAAGTTTTCAGTGCTGTACAGAACACTTGAGTTAGTGCGGATATTAGTAGCATAAGTGCTGGAAGACTGATTGAAACCAAATTTTTGTGTGCCACTCGTAAAAGTTATTTGTGGTGTAAAGCGGATATGGTCTTTATATGTTAACACATCGAGCCAGTAAAAATCATGACGGACAGATGTTACCAGCGAAAAGTCACTCACTGTCTCTTCTGTATTGATATAGGTAAATCCTCTTCTCCGGAGCCGCAAATCCTGAATTAGGGATTCTCTCTCTGCATAATCAGTACGGCTACCCCAGCCATAGCTCAGGGCTATCATCGGCCTCACCCACCACTTTCGGTAAGTGAAATAAGCATACAATTCATTTTGCAAAGGAGTGGTGTAAAAGGGTAACGAATCTTTTGTAAGGAATTTGGTATAAGAAAGGCCGGTTGCAAAATTTTTATTTTTCAAATAATCAAATGATGGAGTAACAGCTCCCTGATAAAAGTTCGTATTCGTACCATCATTAACAATATAACCGGTTCCTGTGATGCCCAACCCACCTTTGTGATAATAACCGATAGTTGGGGAATAGGTCAGTTTTTTTGCTGTTTCAATAACACTGCCGTTTTTTCTTTCAAAACTATAATAACCTTTCGCCATTGAAAGGCTGACGAGAAAATAACTGTGCGGAGATAAAATGGAATCTATGAAGGCATCAAAATCCTGGAACAACTCATCATAATTAAGTGTGGTGTCTATTACAGAAATATCAGTTACAGGTGTTATTACAGAGTCCACAGGGTTATTTTGCGAATAGACAAAAGCACCCGGCATAATAAAAGCCAGTAGTATAGACCATTTTTTCAGCATCGGGCAGTCGTATTCCGGCATCCTGGAAATTGTGGGTTCAGAATAGTGGTTTTTAAGACTTAAAGGTTAAAAAAAAGTTTAATGTTCTGCACTGGGCAAACTCAAAACGAAAAGAATGCAGAAAATATTGGTAAAAGAGGCAGAAAAATCACTTAACTAAGCTCCAAAACAGTGATTTCGGGTAAAATGCCTACCCGGCCGGGGTAGCCAAGAAAACCAAATCCTCTGTTTACATAAAGCTTCTGGTTTGCTTTTTCATAAATACCCGCCCATTCTTTATAGACATATTGAACGGGGCTCCATTTAAAACCGGGTATTTCCACGCCAAACTGCATGCCGTGAGTATGACCTGAAAGCATCAGGTCAATATCGGGATATTCATCAAGTACCTGGGCTTTCCAGTGTGAAGGATCATGACTAAGCAAAATTTTAAAAGGGTATGCATCTGCACCAGTGTGTGCTTTTTTCAAATCTCCATATTTGGGAAACCGGGCCTTGGAACTCCAGTTTTCAACGCCGATGACAGCGATTTTATCAGTGCCTTTTTCCAGCACCACATGTTCATTCATCAGCAACCGCCAGCCAAGTGATGCATGAACCTGTTTTAGTTTTTCAAGGTTTGCCTTCTTGTCTTCTGCACTATTCCAATTGACATAATCTCCATAATCATGATTGCCCAACGTAGAATAGACTCCCAGCGGTGCATTCAATTTATCGAACACATCCATATAATCATTCATTTCTTCAGCAAGATTATTTACCAGATCGCCTGTAAAAAAAATAAGGTCTGGTTTCTCCTTCATTATTTTATAAACCCCTTTCATCACCGCCTCCTTGTTATTAAAACTGCCGGAGTGTATATCGGAGATATGAACAATCTTCAATCCCCTAAAAGCGACGGGCAGGTTATCATAACTAAGTTTTACTCTTTTTATCTGGTAGTTGTATTTGTTTCTGAAGCCATAAATCAATGTGCCAAAGAGGCCACCACCCACTATCATACCTGCCCAACTGAGAAAAACGGAACGGGAAATAGTTTCTCCGATTGGTAAATCTTTAGCTTTTTTTTGGGGGGAAAATAATTTATTAGCCCCCCATTGCACACTACGACGAACATCATCAATCAGAAAGAAAAGCGAAGCAACCAGTTTGGCAAAAAACAAACCGGCTATCATGGCAAAAATGGTTGTCTTTACAAACCGGGCTTGTTTTTCAAAATGGATATAAGGCAGTATCAGTAGGATAACGATAGCAGCAATGGACAAAGCCCAGTAACTGGTGTAAATAATCGTTTTGGTACGGCCTGAAGCGGAGTGAGAAATTACTTTTAATGCCTGGAAGAAATAAATGTCGAGCAGCACCATGAAGCTTATCAGTATCCACCAGAAGGGAGTATTACGCATAAATTATAGGTAAATATAAGAGTACAAATTAGTAGCGGCTTTGTTTTAGCGAACACTTATTTTTGCCTGAATCGCCTGTAAAATGGGCAAAACTTAATTTTGTGCTCTTGGTTTCAGGCAGCAATTTTACTACTAACATTCAATCACTATCAAGGAGTTTTCGGCAAAATGGCAAGAATAATCGGTGTAGCAAATCAAAAAGGTGGAGTTGGCAAAACAACTACTGCTATTAATCTGGCAGCAAGTTTTGCTGTGCTGGAATACAAAACATTGCTGGTAGATGGCGACCCGCAGGCCAACAGCACTACCGGTGTTGGTTTTGATTTGCATAATGTTACCCAAAGTCTGTACGACTGCATGGTAAATGAAGCAAAGCCAAAAGATGTGATTTTAAAAACCGAAATTCCCAACCTTGATCTCATCCCTTCTCATATTGACCTCGTTGGTGCTGAAATCGAGATGATAAATTATCCCAACCGGGAAATGGTGATGAAGAATTTATTGGAATCGGTGAGAGAAGAGTACGACTTCATTGTTATTGACTGTTCTCCATCTCTGGGTTTGATTACAGTGAATGCATTGAGTGCTGCCGATTCAGTAGTAGTACCGGTGCAATGTGAATTTTTTGCATTAGAAGGCTTGGGTAAATTATTGAACACTATCAAAATTGTTCAGAGCCGGTTAAATACGGCGCTGGTTATTGAAGGAATATTAATGACCATGTACGATGGCCGTCTTCGCCTCTGCAACCAGGTGGTAAGTGAAGTACGCCGCCACTTCGAAGACATGGTATTCAGCACTATCATCCATCGCAATGCAAAACTGGCCGAAGCCCCCAGTGCCGGTAAGCCGGTAATATTATACGATGCCAATAGTAAAGGCTCGATGAATTATCTTAACCTTGCAAAGGAAATTCTTCAGAAGAACGACATGACGAAGATTAAGAATGAAGAAAGGATTCTGGAATTATGAGCTTCTAGCAATTAACAAACTCGCAACTTTCTTATGACTTCTCCCAAACAAAATAAAGAACTGCTCGGCAAAGGAATCCGTTCCTTGTTGCAGAATATTGATGCAGACCTTAAGACTACAACTGGTTCATTAAAATCAACAGTTGTTGAAAATGCAACCGGCACCAATCGTATTTCGGTTGATGACATTGAGCCCAATCCCAAACAGCCCCGCCGTGATTTTGATGAACAGGCATTGCAGGAGTTAGCAAATTCGATTAAGCTTCATGATATAATTCAACCTGTAACTGTTTCCAGATTAGCCAATGGAAAATATCGCCTTATTGCCGGCGAAAGAAGATTGCGGGCTGCAAAGCTGGCCGGTATAAAAGATATTCCGGCTTATGTAAGACAGGCCAATGATGTCCAGCTGCTCGAACTGGCATTACTTGAAAATTTGCAGCGGGAAGATTTAAATGCCATGGAGGTTTCCCTCAGCTACAAACGGATGATGGAAGAATTGGACTACACACAGGAACAAGTAGCAGAAAGGATGGGTAAAGACAGAAGTACTGTGGCTAATTTTATCCGTCTATTAAAATTACCGCCAGATATTCAATTGGCCGTCCGCAGTGGTGAGTTGAGTATGGGCCATGCAAGAGCATTAATAAATGTAGATACGATTGACAAACAACTTTTCATTTATAAAGAGATAAAAGAAAAAGGCTTGTCGGTGAGACAAACGGAAGCCTTAGTAAGAAATCTCTATAAACAGGGTGGTGGTGTTAAAAAATCTTCAAAAAGCCAGCTACCACCTGCATTTCAGCGAATAGAAGATAAATTAGCATCGCATTTCAGTACCCAGGTAAAACTCAGGCATAGCCGGAACGGCAGCGGACAAATTATCGTTGATTATTATTCGCAGGATGAGCTGAATAAGATTCTCGGGCAAATGGATGCACCATTGGATTAATCTCTTAATTAAATATTGATTATTGAATATTTGAATCGAATGATCAAGATTCAATACCAAACAAACAATTTTCAAGTATAACCCCGGATAAACTGATATTTCTCAAAAGTGAGCAAACAGATGAAGCAAATTTTAAATACTCTTGCTACTACAAAAATTGCTTTTCTGCTATTATTCATTTTGTGCAGTCAATTTATTTTTGCACAAAAGACAAAACCAGCTAAACTTGAAAAAGACTCTACTCCTGTTGTAGCAAAAAAAGTTTCCACTAATAAATACGATTCTGTTTTTGCCGCACACAGTCCGAAAAAAGCAGCTATCCGTTCGGCCCTTCTGCCAGGGCTTGGGCAGATTTACAATAAAAAATACTGGAAGCTTCCCATTGTGTATGGGGCCTTGGGTACCTGTGCCGGCGTTTTCTTTTTTAACCTTGGCAATTACAAGGATACCAAATTTGCTTACAAAGTAAAATACAATATGCGGGTTCTTAGAACTGACTCCACTCTGTATGCAGATGTTAAACCCTATCTGAAACCATTTTCTGAAGAAACATTACGTTTCTATCGTAATCAATACCGGCGGGATATTGATTATTCTGCTTTATTCTTCCTTATACTCTGGGGGCTTAATGTAGTAGATGCTTCCGTAGATGCCCACCTCAAAAGTTTTGACGTTAGCCCCGACCTGAGTTTGAAATTCAAACCCGGCTACAGCGACATGGCAAAGACCAATGGCCTAAGCCTGGTGCTGAAGATTGGCAAGTAATAAATCCATACCAGTTCGGGCATGTCAGGGGCTTTAATAGTTACATTTGTACTACTTAAATTTCTATTATGCGAATCGCATTGATTGGTTATGGTAAGATGGGCAAAGCCATTGAAGAAGTGGCATTGCAGAGAGGTCATGAAATAGTTATAAAAATTGACCAGCCCAATTTGCATGAGTTTACCAAAGAGAATATGGCGAAAGCAGAAGCAGCTATCGAATTTACCAGTCCACATACGGCGTATGATAATGTGAAAGCCTGTATTGAATTTGATGTGCCTGTAGTTTGCGGCTCCACCGGGTGGACAGAACGATTGGAAGAAATAAAAAATAATTGTGCTGAAAGAAATGGCTCCTTTATTTATTCGAGCAACTACAGTGTTGGTGTAAATATCTTTTTTGAAGTCAACAAAAAACTGGCGGCTTTAATGGCATCGCATAAGGAATATGAAGTAATAGTAGATGAAACACATCATACCCAAAAGAAGGATGCACCCAGCGGCACAGCTATTACCCTGGCAGAACAAATATTAGAGCAGGTGAAAAGAAAAAAACAATGGGTAAACGAATTAAGCGATAACACCGAAGACCTTGAAATAATCAGCCAGCGGATTGATCCTGCCCCCGGCACACACAGCATTAAATATTCTTCTGTGGTTGATACTATTGAAATTATTCACACTGCACATAACCGGCAGGGCTTTGCCACCGGGGCAGTGCTGGCAGCAGAATTTATAAAAGATAAGAAAGGATGTTTTACGATGAGGGATGTGTTGAACCTTTGATCGATCGTTTATGCAATAGAAACCCCTTGTAAGAATTACATAAATCCCCTCACTTTTCTCGATTTCAGATTTTTCTAAAAAAATCAATTTTGCGTAACCAAAAGGTTTCCTATATTTGTAACCGATTGGCTACCCAATAAACCCATTACACCATGAGAAGAGATGTGTTCCAGGCCATAGCAGACCCTACCCGCAGAGAGATCATCAATATGATTTCCATTCAATCACTGAACCTAAATGCGGTGGCCGAAAAATTTGATATCAGCCGCCCTGCCATATCAAAGCATATTAAAATACTCACGGAGTGTGGCCTCATCGTTATCAAACAGAAAGGAAGGGAACGGTTTTGCGAAGCCAAACTGCAAAAATTAAATGAAGTAGCTGATTGGGTGGAACAGTACAAACAATTCTGGAATGCTAAATTAGATGCACTCGAAAATTATTTAGCTGAAATACTCCCAGCGTCCCGTGGACAAACGAAACCATCAGCAAAGAAAATCAAAAATAAAAAACAAGAATCACTAAAATCAACAAAATGAAAAATACACTAATTGGAGTAAGACCGTTAAACACTGATGTTGCTTCCCTCTTACTTCGCTTTTTACTAGGCGGCCTTTTTATCTGGCATGGCTGGATTAAAATTGATATGTACAATACCTATCAACCAATGATGAAGGACATTATTGGCATTGGCGCCAAGCTTTCTTACAACCTGATAATATTTGCAGAGTTCTTTTGCGGCATATTGGTAACAATCGGTTTCCTCACCCGCCTCTCCGTTATCCCGATATTGTTTACTATGTGCATTGCTTATTTTATCGCACATGCCAAAGATGCCTTTATGATGAAAGAACTTGTCTTTGTATTCATGGGATTATCAATTATCGTTTTTATAATGGGCAGCGGAAAATATTCGGTAGATAATTTATTATTTAAGAATAAACTGAAACAAAATGGCTAACGAACCAATCATAACTGAAAGGCTTCTAAATGCCCCGATAGAAAAAGTATGGGCGGCTATTACCAGCAAAGATGAAATGGACAACTGGTATTTTAAGATGGATTCTTTTATAGCAGAAGTTGGTTTTACTTTTCAATTCAGCGGCGAAGGACGAAAAGGAGAAATGTATATACATCACTGCGAAATAAAAGAAGTGATACCAATGAAGAAACTAAGTTATACCTGGCGTTATGAAGGCATGGCCGGCAATTCGTTGGTAGAATTTGAATTATCCCCCGAAGGAGATAAAACAAAAATAAAACTCACTCATACCGGATTAGAAACTTTTGTTACCGACAATTCAGATTTTGCAAAAAGCAGTTTTGTGGAAGGCTGGACACATATTATCGGCAAAGCTCTTCCTGAGTATTTGGAGAAAAATAATTAACCATTACCTGCCTTTTGTATTTATCCCGGTATTTGACCGCTGTTTCCCCCAACCTCAGGTATAAATTCAATAATTACTTTTAGCCATTTTGATAAAAAATCTAAAAATTAATTAGCTTTAATTGTCAACTAAAATCAATAAAAAAAATGAACATCCTAATCACCATTTTGCTTGTACTGGGAAGCATAGTAGCCCTGTTCCTTGTCATTGCATTTTTTACACCAAGAGAATTTAGTGTTGAAAAAAAGATTGCCATCACTAAATCAAAACAGGAAGTGTTCAACTATCTCAAACTGTTGAAAAATCAGGAATACTACAGTGTGTGGATAATGAAAGATCCGAATATCAAATTAATTTATACCGGCACAGATGGAACCGTGGGTGCCATATCAGCCTGGACAAGTAACAATAAAAACGTAGGCATCGGTGAACAGGAAATAAAAAAACTAACCGACGGCGAAAGCATGGAAGTAGAGATTCGGTTTAAAAAACCTTTTGAGGGAACTAACAATGCAATCACAACCGTAACAGCTGTTGATGGCGGAACAACGGTGTCCAATTCCTTTTATGGCAAATCAAAATTTCCTGGAAACTTTATGAACCTGTTCATGCCAACATTGGTAGGAAAAGATATGCAGAAGAACCTGGAGAATTTGAAAACTATTCTGGAGAAATAATAACTTACCTCACGTCAAGCAAACAATTATGGCAACAGCAATGAAAAGAGTTCCTGCAAAAACCGTGGACGAATACATTGAAGCATTTCCCCCGGCTACACAAACGATGCTGAAAAAAATTCGCAAAACAATAAAAGCAGTAGCACCGCCACAGACAGAAGAAGTGATCAGCTATGGAATAGCAGGATATAAATACCACGGTGTGCTGATATTCTTTGCCGGCTTTACAAATCATGTAAGTGTTTATCCGGCACCAAGAGGATCTGATGCTTTTAAAAAAGAATTGGCAGCCTATAAAGGAGGAAAAGGAACGGTACAATTTCCGCTTGATAAGCCTCTTCCACTAACACTGATAACAAGAATGGTAAAATACAGGACAAAAGAAAACCTGGCAAAAGCAAAAACCAAACCAGCAAAAAAATTACAAATAAAATAAGCAATATGGAAAAACTTAATTTCTCTACGGAAATAAATGCTCCCAAAGAAAAAGTATGGGAGATGCTCTGGAACCTCGATTCTTACAAAGCTTGGACAAGTGCTTTCCACGAAGGTTCGTATGCGGAAACAGATAACTGGAAAGAAGGCACTAAAGTCTTATTTCTTGGCCCCGGAGGAAGCGGTGGCATGGTAAGCAAGGTGGCGGTAAATAAACCAAATGAATACATGTCGTTTGAGCATTTGGGTGAAGTAAAAGATGGCGTGGAAGATACAACCAGCGACAGAGTAAAAATATGGGCAGGGTCAACAGAAAACTATACTCTCAAAGATGAAAACGGAACAACTACATTGTTAATTGACATGGACATCGCTCCGGAATTTAAAGAGATGTTTGAAAAAATGTGGCCCAATGCACTAGCAAAAGTAAAAGCATTAGCCGAAGGCACCGCCAGAACCATGATAACAATAGAAGCTGAAGTAAATGCACCTGTGGAAAAAGTTTGGAACAGTTGGACTGCCCCCGAGCATATTGTAAACTGGTGCCATGCATCCGATGACTGGCATTGTCCCAAAGCCGAAAACGATTTACGAACTGGTGGGAAGTTTTCAACTACTATGGCGGCAAAGGATGGTAGCTTTAGTTTTGATTTTTCCGGTGTTTATACAGAAGTAATAGAAAATGAAAGCATCAAATACACCATGGATGATGGACGAACAGCTGCTATAACATTTATAAGAGAAGATGATAAAACTTATTTAGAAGAAAGCTTTGAAGCCGAAAGCATGAACACATTAGAATTGCAAAGAGGCGGCTGGCAGGCGATACTGAACAATTTTAAAAACTATACTGAAACAAATTTTTAACAATAAAATTTATACCAATGGCAAGCACCAGCACTTACTTAAACTTTCCCAACAATACGGAAGAAGTTTTTAATTTTTATAAAACAATATTCGGTGGCGAATTTACCGGCAATGGCATTATGCGTTTCGGAGGTATGCCTCCTATGGAAGGAATGCCACCCACACCTGATGCATTAAAAAACCTGGTGATGCATGTTGAACTTCTCATTACCGGCGGCCACAAGCTGATGGGAACTGATGCACCAGCGGAAATGGGGTTTACAGTAATAAAAGGTAATAATGTCAATCTTAATCTGGAACCAGATAACAAAGAAGAAGCAGACAGATTGTTCGGTGCATTATCCGCCGACGGAAGCATATCTATGCCAATGCAGGATATGTTTTGGGGAGCTTACTTTGGAAGCTGTACTGATAAGTTCGGAATAAACTGGATGGTTAATTGTCAAAATAAATAATAACATGTCAAACAAAATATATCCCTGCCTCTGGTTTGATGGCAAAGGAAAAGAAGCCGCTGAATTTTATTGTACTGTTTTTGACAATTCAAAAATTATCGTCGATTCAGGAATGGTTCAAATATTTGAACTGAATGGAAAAAAATTTATGGCGCTGAACGGCGGACCGATGTTTACAATAAATCCGTCCATTTCTTTTTTTGTGAGATGCCAAAACATTGAACAAACAGATGCTACATGGAACAAACTTTCAGACGGCGGCACTGTATTAATGCCAATTGATAAATATCCTTGGAGTGAACGCTACGGATGGATAAAAGATAAGTATGGGGTGACCTGGCAGGTAATGATAGATGGAACTGACAGCAATAGCCAGTCTATTACACCTTCCCTGCTTTTTACCAATGATGTGTTGGGCAGGGCGGAAGAAGCTATTGATTTTTACACAAATCTTTTTCCTGGTTCTGCAACAACAATGAAAGCACCATATCCGGAAGGAAACGAATATGCAGGCAAACTTATGTATGCTGCGTATAATATTGCCGGGTATGATATGGTGTCAATGGATGGACCCGGTGGTCATGATTTTATTTTTAACGAAGGAATTTCTCTGGTGGTTGATTGTAAAGACCAGGAAGAAGTGGATTATTACTGGAATAAATTAACTGCAGATGGCGGACAGGAAAGTATGTGTGCCTGGCTGAAAGATAAGTTTGGCGTAAGCTGGCAAATTGTACCCACTCAACTTGGTGAACTTATGGGAAGCTCTGATAAAGAAAAAGCCGGCCGAGCCATGCAAGCAATGCTAAAGATGAAAAAAATTGTAATTGCTGATTTACAGAAAGCATACGATGGTAATTAGGCGAATAAGAATCTATTAAAAACTAATTTCAATAAAACAATAGCAACTAACTTTCGGTTGCTGATAAATTAAAATTACCAGCAACCGATTTTTTATGAAACAAGAACTTGCCCATATTGCAGTAGTAGTTGCCGATTACGATGACGCAATAAAATTCTACACACAGCAACTCAACTTCTCTCTTATTGAAGACAGGGTTTTATCTGCAACAAAAAGATGGGTGTTAATTGCTCCTCCCGGTTCCACGGGTTGTCAATTACTACTTGCCAAAGCAGCTACTGATGAACAACAATCAAGAGTCGGTAATCAAACCGGCGGCCGGGTTTTCCTATTTCTTTATACTGATAATTTTCAACGAGATTATAAAGCTATGCAGGAAAATGGAATTGTATTTGTAAGAGAGCAAGTAACTGAACCGTATGGAACAGTTGCAGTTTTTAAAGACCTCTATGGCAATCTGTGGGATTTGATAGAACCAATTGGCAAATAGTCTAAATCCCTGATTTTCATAAATATAAAGCAGGCAAACTGGGCTTTTCCCAAAACATTGAAAACCTTACCTTTGCGGCAATTTATTAGCACTTAATTTTTCTAAAATTCTACTTATTTATGGCAGATATTTTTGAACGTTTATTAAAACATGCCGGCCCAATAGGTCAGCATCGTGAAAGAGCACATGGGTATTTTGCTTTCCCAAAATTAGAAGGAGAAATCGGAAGCCGCATGAAATTTCGTGGCAAGGATATGATTGTATGGAGTTTGAATAACTACCTCGGCCTCGCCAATCATCCGGAAGTAAGAAAAGCAGATGCGGACGGAGCTAAGGACTATGGATTAGCCGCTCCAATGGGTG
>JANNCC010000036.1:0-9778 GCA_031386125.1 Chitinophagaceae bacterium | reverse complement strand
AAATTGTTCATACAGCCTATGAGCATCTCTTGTACCAAGCATCCATCTTCGCAATCCTTGCAATTCCGGATGTGACTGAATTGTCTCTATTAACCATTTTGATAAGCTTTTACCTCTATGTTGCTCAATAATAAACACATCTGCCAGATAAGCAAAAGTTGCTTTATCAGTTACTAATCTTGCAAATCCAATCTGTTGCTGGTTACAGTACATGCCGAAGCATAAAGAATTGTCTATTGATTTCTCCACCACTTCTAACGGGATATTATTTGCCCAGTAAGACTGCTTGGAAAGGTAATCATGTATTACCTCTGTATGCAGTAAAGATGAATTGGTGCTTATAAAGTATTCATCTCTGCTTGCTTCATAGTATTGACTCATAACCCATATTTATCTGCGAGATAAATCAACGCCGCCATATTAACAGCACCCAATTCCAGTTCTCTTTTATTCACCGCTTCAAACACATCACTTCTTGCATGATGAATATCAAAATAGCGTTGTGTATCAGGGTTCAGACTGGCTGTTGGTGTTTTAAAAGCTCTGTTAAGGGGGCCAATGTCTGCACCGCCACCACCTTTCACAAATTCATTGCACCCATAGGGAGCAATTAATTCTTTCCAACTTAAAAACCTCTGAAACTGTTCATCATTTCCTGAAAAACCCAATGCCCTTGGGGTAAATCCGCCAGCATCACTTTCCATTGCGAAAATATGTTTCTCGTTTTTAGCCTTTGCTTCGTCGGCATATTTATTACCGCCTCTCAATCCATTTTCTTCATTGGCAAATAAAACGAAGCGGATTGTTCGTTTTGGTTTGTAACCAATAGCTTTAAAGGCTCTTAAAATTTCCATTGTCTGTACCACTCCTGCCCCATCATCATGTGCTCCTTCACAATTATCCCAGCTATCAAGATGTCCACCTACGGTTATTATTTCATCAGGAAATTCTGTGCCTTTTAATTCTCCGATTATATTATGACCAATTGTATCAGGTAGAAAATAACCGTACGTTTTAAGTGTAACATTGAGTTTTCCTTTTTGCAATTGTTCACTCAGCCAATCTGCATCCCGTAATCCGATAGCGACAGCAGGAATTTTTTCATAGGCGGAATCATATCTTGTTGCACCAGTATGTGGATTGTTGTCAGCAGCATGGCTCATACTTCTTACTATTACGGCCTTAGCTCCATATTTTGCTGCACGGCTGGGACCCTGACCACGGTACTGTCCAGCATCACGATAAGACAAAAAAGTATTTATATAGGTATCATTGAACCTATAATTATAAAAAACGATTTTACCTTTTACTTCATCTTTCCTTTTTTCTAATTCATCAAATGAATTTACCAGCAATACTTCTTCAGTTATTCCTTTTTTTCCGGTTCCAACAGAGTTTCCAAGTGCAATTATATCAAGAGGCATCAGTCTCTTATGGTCACTAGCTCCTATAGTTGTAACAGCTATTTCTTTTCCTCCCCTTACCCAATGTGGCACCATACATTCCTGCATCCAGGCTTTATCTGCTCCACTTTCCTGCATTACTTTTAATCCCCATTGCTCCGACTTTACCATTCCCTGCGAACCTGCCAGGCGGGCACCTATTTTTTTGGTAAGGTGGCGCAGATTCTCATACGCCTTTCCATTGGTCAGTATTTCATCGGAAATTCTTTTTATTAAAGTGGAGTCTTCCTTTTGACCGAAAACCGTGGTACAAAAGACAGAAAGAAATAAAACCGGCAATAGCTTTCTCATAAAGTTCAGTTTTGCTAAAGATAACAGAAAGTCAAAAAAAGAACACAAAGAATTAAGATAAACGGCAAACCTTACTCCTGCAAAACTGTTACCTTCGGAAACTCATTTATACAATTATGCGAATTGGAATTGTTTGCTACCCAACTTTCGGCGGAAGCGGTGTTTTAGCTACAGAACTGGGAAAAGCCCTTGCTCAAAAAGGCCATATGGTACACTTTATTACTTACCAGCAGCCGGTAAGGCTAAATGGATTTATCCCGAATATTTTTTACCATGAAGTGCAGGTGCCTACTTACCCATTATTTGACTACCCTCCTTATGAAACAGCCCTTGCCAGTACGATGGTGGATGTAATTAAAAATAACAACCTTGACCTGCTGCATGTGCATTATGCCATTCCTCATGCTTCTGCGGCTTATATGGCCAAACAGATTTTGAAGAAGGAAGGAAAAAAAATTCCTGTAATTACTACACTCCATGGTACTGATATTACTTTAGTAGGCCGGGATAAAACGTATGCCCCGGTTGTTACTTTCTCTATCAATGAAAGTGATGCCATCACAGCCGTATCCCAAAATCTGCGGGATGAAACATTCAAGCATTTTAAGATTGAAAAGGATATTGAAGTCATTGTAAACTTTGTTGACGTTAGCCGTTTCAGCCGCAAGCCGATTGATGCCTTTAAAAAAGTTATTGCCCCGAATGGTGAAAGGATTTTACTGCATGCTTCCAATTTCAGGAAAATAAAAAGAGTGCAGGATGTGGTAAAGATATTTGCCGAAGTAAATAAACAATTACCCTCCAAATTATTATTTGTAGGTGATGGCCCGGAACGTTCTACAGCAGAAGATCTGGCAAAAGAACTAAATGTTTTTGATGAAATCCGTTTTGTGGGCAAACAAGAGCAGATGGAAGATATACTGGCTATCGGAGATTTGTTTCTGCTTACTTCAGATTATGAAAGTTTCGGACTGGCTGCCCTGGAAGCTATGGCTGCCGGAGTACCGGTAGTTTCTACTAATGCTGGTGGCTTAGGTGAAATTAATATCCCGGGAGAAACCGGCTATATGAGTGATGTGGGTGATGTGGCCTCCATGAGTCAGCAGGCTTTATCTATCTTAAAAGATGATGCTACATTGAATCGCTTCAAAGAAAATGCAGCAGCCCATGCCAAAAAATTCGACATTACTAATATCGTTCCGATATATGAGAAATTGTATGAACGATTTCTCTAAATGAAAAAACCTCTTGTATAACAGGAGGTTTTTTCATTTGTAAATTTTCAGATATCTTTCCACTTAACGACGCAGCCAGGGTTTCGGATCTACATTTCTCGTTTCAATCATCAGGATAAAATCAATTTGTCCGCCGCTGCCATCATCACCTTTTCCGGCTTTTGCAATTTGTTGTCCTGTCTTCACAGATGCCCCTTTACTTACACTTACTGATGAGAGGTTACTATATACAGTAAAATATTTACCATGGCGGATAGTAACCATCATCCCATCGCCTAAGTTATGTATTCCGGCAACCTCCCCATCAAATACTGCTTTAACAGACACTCCTGCTGAGGGTGTTGAAATAGTAATGCCAGGGTTGTCAAAAGTAAGTAGTGTATTATCAATCTTATTATTTCCAAAATTTAGTGTTACCACCCCATTATCAACCGGCCAGGGCAGTTTTGCCTTATTCAATACAAACTCCTTGTTTAATGCCACATCGGTTGCATTAAAGTTCAGGTAACTGTCAGGTTTTTTGGTTGGCTCATTTCGTTTCGGCGTGGCAGAAACGGTTGGATTAGTGCTGGGTTTTGTAGCTGGGTTTTCTGTGGGGCTATTTTTTTTCACCAGGTCATCAGCTTTCTTTCTCGCATCTGCATCCGCTTTTGCTTTTGCCTCTGCTGCTTTTTTTGCAGCTTCTATTTCTCTTCTTACAATTGCTGTGATTGCATTTTGCAGGTCTTTGTCTTTTTTCTTTTTAGTTGCTATCTGTTTTGAAAGGTCTTTCTCTTTTGATTTAAGCTGGGAGACAATTACATCTTTCTCTTTCTTTTGAACCGCCAGTTCCTCTACCTGTTTTGTCTGGTTGCCCAATGCCACATTCTTTTGTTGCTTCCTGCCCAGCTGTTGCTGTTTACGCTGTGCTATCAAATCTTGTGTTTCCAGTATAATGCCCACCTGCTTTTCCCGGTATGAACGATAACTTTTCAGGTAGGAAATTCTCCTGATAGCATCATTAAAACTATTTGCAGAAAAAATGAAATTTAAATAGTCATAGTTACTCCTGTTCTTGTATGCATATACAACCGTTTTAGCATATTGAGACTTTAATGTATCCAGTTGCTTTTGCAAACGATAAATCTCAACATTACTCAGGTAAATATCGTCATCAATACCTTTTATCTCTTTATTAATACTACCGATATATTGCTCCTGCAGTTCCATTTTTCTTTTAAGTACGTTTAGCTGGCCCAACGTCTGTTTAGTCTGGCCCTTTACTTTATTATACTGTGCCTGTATCTCACTCAGCTCTTTCTGAATTTCCTTTCTTTCTCTTTCAAGCTGAGATTTGTCCTGAACAGGCTGAGCAATGGCAATGCCTGCAAACCCTGAAAAAAGCAGTACGCTGAAGAATATTTTTTTTCTCATAATAAATGGGATGTGAGGTTAAAAAACAGGGTGCGGAATTGCTACCGGATAACGGCAATATGCAAAATAAATTTTATTAAACTAATTCTGCGCATAATTTTTAGGCACAGAGAAGGGAAAACTTAACTTTTCATTAAACTCATATTGCTTAAAGTTCATTTTTATGCTCAGCTTCTTTTTGTCGGCTACATTAATAGTTCGTTTTGTAGAAAAACTCATCCCCTTATTAGCCTCATAATCAGTATAGGTTAGATAGCAGGTCCGGTTTCTTACCGTATCAAGATCATCCAACCTACTGCTTTGTACCAGCTTATTAGTCTGATCTATTGTAAAAAGGTTTTTAAAAAAAGATCCAAAGCTCTGTAATGAAACAGTGTTACCTGATTTACTATAAGAAGTAATAGTAGAATCAAGGAATATGGGGTTGCCAAGCAATAAGTCTTGTAAAGTGGAAAGATCAAGTGGCAAAGCTGCTACTTCCTGAAGATAGGAGATACTCCGGGCAGTATAAGTCTTCTCTTGTTTGTAAAGCATTTTTACTGAATCCTTTGTGATATATGCCCTGACCCCTTCTATACCAAGCGGACCAGTAAGCAATAACCAAATCACACTATCACTGTACATTCTTATATGTGCATTAGCATTAATTTTTTTTCCTTCAGCATCCTCGTAGTCGAGGTCAGCTTTGCCTGAAAAAGTGGTAAAGTTGATATGATTGTCCAGCACTCCCTTATACATTTCTTTAATAAAAACGCTGGAATCTTCTTTCGCATGATCCGGTGGTGCTGTCACTGCAATTGCAACAGCAGTATCTTTTGCCACCACTGGTTTCTGGATATTTTTTGCAGAATGACATGAATACAAAAAAACAGTAGCTGCACTAATCAGTATAAAGAATCTGTTCTTCATGAATTTTTACTGTTTACCGGTATGGCCAAACCCGCCAGTGTTTCTACCTGTAATTTCTAATGCGGACACTTGCTTCCAAACTCCTTTATCAACCTTTTGAATAATCATTTGGGCAATACGGTCGCCTGGTTGTATGACCTGTTCCTGCTGGGAAAGGTTGATTAAAATGATCATAATTTCTCCCCGGTAATCAGCATCAATCGTACCAGGAGTATTTAAACAGGTGATTCCCTGTTTAATGGCCAACCCACTTCTGGGGCGAATCTGAGCCTCATATCCAACTGGCAGCTCAATAAATAAACCAGTGGAGATTAATACCCGTTCAAGGGGTTGCAGGCTCTGTGGCTCCTTCAGGCTGGCTTTGATATCCATTCCTGACGAACCAGCTGTTGCATACTCGGGTAATGAATTAGAAGATTGGTTGATAATTTTTATTTCTATAGCTGACATATGGTAAAGGTAATATACAGATGATAGATGAAACTTGTTTAAGAAATCAGGCATCCCTTTATTGGCTGAGTAACTACAGATACCTATAACCTACCTGTTATCCTATTTTCATCAACAACACTGTTGCATAAGCCATCAACCCTTCTTCACGACCTATAAAACCTAATTGCTCTGTAGTGGTTGCCTTTATAGATATATCTTTTTCTGTAACAGCTAACAAGCCTGCGATAATTTTTTGCATTTGCCCGACATAAGGCTTGATTTTAGGGGATTGCAGGCACAGTGTGCTATCAACATTTACTACTGCATATCCTTCCGCCATTATCAATGCCGCTGTTTTTCCCAGTAAAACTTTACTATCAATGTTTTTGTAGGCTGAATCTGTATCTGGAAAGTGAACGCCTATATCTCCAAGGCAAAGTGCCCCTAATAATGCATCACAAATGGCATGCAGCAGCACATCTGCATCGCTATGTCCTAATGCACCTTTAGGATGAAGAATTTTTATTCCTCCCAACCACAAATCCCGCCCTTCAACCAATTTGTGATAATCAATTCCTGATCCAATACGATATGACATGTTATAATTTTATTCTGCAAATATCATTAAAACCAGTCCATACAACTTATTTTTTACTATTTCGGTACCAGTAAGACTGTCTGTTAAAATAACATCCCGTCTCGTTTTCTACGAGACGGGATGCAATAAACTAAAATATTATTTGACTTTCTCTTTTGTCTTATTTTTTGTCTTTAACCCTGCTGCCATCACCCAAATCAAACAACACAGAAAAACGAATGGTGTTCGACAAAGGATTGCGGCTAACTCCACTTCCTGTTGGTACCAGGTACGCAAAATTGAATCCAAATACATTGTATTTCAAACCAAGACCAGCAGTGAAATAACGACGGTTTCCCTTGTTCTTATTCTCATAGAAATAACCGGCACGAAGTGCAAACTGGTTGTTATACATATATTCAGCACCCAATGAAACCTGGAATTCTTTGATTTCTTCACCGAAACCATCAGGAGCATCACCGAATGAACTGAACCAACTTCCTATCACACTTTTCTTTCTGTAATCTATAAGACCGGCAGCATCGCCTACAGCAGGTGGCGTGGGAACTAGTAACTTATTAATATCAACACCAAAAGTAATTTGGTTTTTGTCATTGTACTTTTTGGTATAAGTAGTACCAAGACCCAGATTGGCAGGAATGAAATCCTTTGCATCAGCATTGTTAGTATAAGCAATTTTTGCTCCCAGGTTTGTCAACGCAACACCCCAGGTCCAGCCATTGCCAGATGCTTTTTTACCGTCATGATACCAGCTCAAATCTGCAGCTACTGAACTACCTGTTTTATACGTTGTACCACCAGAAACAAATCCGTTGGCAAGGTCTGAGTTAATATATTTTAAGGCAATACCAACTCCGTTCTTAGCATTAAGCTTGCGGGAATAACCGATATCAATACCAAATTCACGGGGACGGCCTTTGGAAATATCATTTCCAAGATTGTCCGTGAAAGTAATGTTACCAAGACTGAAATAACGGAGTGACCCGTAAATAGCCTGATTATCGGCAAATTTGTAGAATCCTGAAAGATTAGCAAGATAAACATCGCTTACGAGGTCTTTCAACCATGGAGTGTAAGTAGCACCTACCCCTCCATTTAATGAATTAAAGGCAACCTTGCCGCCATTCCACAAACCCGCATACGCATCAGGAGATGTGGCTACGCCAATATCTCCCATGCCGCCTGAACGGGCATCGGGTGAAATACGAAGAAAGGGAACAGCAGTTGTTACAACATTGATTGGCTGAACCTGGGCTTTTACAGTAGATGAAAAACCACAAAAGAGCAGGAATCCGACAGTTAGTTTTAAAGCAGTTAGTCTCATTATAAAATTTTTAATAATGGTGTAAATATAGAGTTTTTGATTAAATACAAAACTAAAATAGAGAATTTTATCGGAAACAAAAAAATCTAAAATTTTTAGAGGTTTTTAGGGGTTGGCTGACAGTTTCAAGAACGCTGATCCGGTGATTTTTTGTCAACTTCGACACTTTGAACGATTTAATTTATTTTTTATTGTATTTTTTAATAAAAATGTGGTCATAAACATAAAGAATAAATAAAAACTACCCTGCTTTGCTGATAGTAGCTGCTTTTTCAAGTAGTTCGGGGTCTTTTGAGCCTGTCTTCAGGGCCTCTTTTATATATTCCCGGGCTTTTTCAGTTTCATTTTTTTTGAATGTTGCCCATGCCAATGTCTGGTTCACATCAATATTCAGGGGTCGCAGTTGATATTCTTTCATGCCCTGTTCAATAGCCTGATCGTACATACCTGCTTTTGAATAAACCCGACAGAGTTCTAACGATACTGTGTGACCCGATTTCTCATCTTCACTCAACATAGTTATTACCTCCAGGTATTTATCTTTCGCCTTTTGGCTTTCGCCCTGTAATTGATATATATCTGCCATCTCTTCATGAAAAGAAAACTCCGGCATTATATCAGATGCCTGTTTCAACAGGTCAAGGGCTTTAGGAAAGTTTTTCCTGGCTTTTTCCACTTTTGCCAACCCCTCTATTGCAAAGGCATAGCTAGACCTTATGGCAAGAATATCCTGATACTGTTTTTCCGCTTCATTCCATTTTCCCGTTTTTTCATAAAGGTGGGCCAATGTTTTTTTGCTCCAGCAGTAAGGTTCTGAACCAGGAAGTCCGGCCTGTACTGCCATTTTCATAGCTTCAATAGCACCCGGATAGTCTCCATAAATTTCACGCAGGTAAGACGCTCTTGAGTAAGATTCCAATGAAGGTTTTAATGCCTGCATTTTGTCAGAAACTTTTACCGCCTCTTCATAATTGCCCAACTCCACATTGGCATCTACCAATACGCCATACACATAAGCATTATCAGGATTAATGATTCTGGCCTTTTCTGCAATTTCTTTTGCTTCGCCAAACTGGTGCTGCGACATTTTTACGGATGCTTTATAAACTAAGGCTTCAAAATTTTTACTATCCATTGCCAGCACCCCATCTAATATTTTAGTGATAGCAGGATAATAATAAGGATGCTCCCCGGTTATTCTTGCTTCCGACATATAAATAACAGCAATCTGCAATCTTGATTTTACATCGTTTGATTGTTTGGCAATTTTTTGATTCAGTTCTTCTACTTTTTGTTTTGTCTTCTGCCATTCTTCCGCTTTTGCCAGCTCACCTTTTCTTTCAAAAAGTACGGGGATAGAAAGATCGTTTGATATAGTTGCGGAACTATTATTATCCGCAGCTTTTGATTTACAGCTGCTATTCATTGTTACCATTGTGAGCAATGCCACAAATAACAGTAGTGAATGTTGTTTTAAATAATTTTTTTTCATAATCCTGTTTTTTGGTGTAGTTGGTTAAAATAAATTAGCAGGGAGACAGGTATTTATCTCCCTGCATAATTGGTTATTGTGTTTTTAATATTTGTACTGCCTTGTACCCTTTTCCGTTTACAAACAACTTGGCGAAATAAATACCTGTTGCAAGTCTTGCTTCATCTACCGTTACATAATGTAAACCGGCTGGTCTTGTGCCCTGGCTTATTTCTTTCACCACTTGCCCGGAGGCGTTGTAGAATTGTATTCTCACATCACCGGTTGAAGACATTTTATAATGGAAGGTTACGGATGATTGGAATGGATTAGGATATGCTAACAAAGAACCTTCTGGTAAAGTAAGTCCCAGTGTTGGGTTAGCAGGTGCAGAATAACTGTTGCCGGTAAATCCTCTCCAGGGATTTTGCACAAACGGGAAACTTGTTTTAAAAGCTGTATCATTTTTTACTACACCGGCATTAAAAGAAAGTACACTTATAAGATTTGGAGTAACGGGGCTGCCAGTACCGGTATAATCATCATACCATAAACCTATTGCAGCAAGTACAACACCAGACACGGCCTGTAATTCAATTGTCGTTACATCATCCTCTAATCTTCTTCCGTTCGGAAATCCAT
>JANNCC010000381.1:0-35997 GCA_031386125.1 Chitinophagaceae bacterium | reverse complement strand
TTGCTACGGACGCATTGATGAAAAAAATCGAAGAAAAAGTAATCAAACCAACGGTGCAGGGCTTGCAACAAGAGGGATTAGAATACCGGGGATTTATCTTTTTCGGATTTATGATTGTGGACGACGAGCCGTACATGATAGAATATAACTGCCGCATGGGCGACCCGGAAACTGAAGTGGTGATACCAAGGTTGAAGAATGATTTGGTGGAATTATTCGCAGCCGTGGCGAATCAAAAATTAGATACAATAAAAATTGAAACTGACCCACGGACTGTTTGCACAGTAGTGGCAGTTAGTGGCGGCTATCCGGGTGAGTATGCAAAAGGGTATGAAATAAATGGGATAGACGATATAAACCCTGCGGACAGTATGTTGTTTCAAATGGGAGCAGTGCTTAAAGATGGCAAGGTGGTTACCAGCGGAGGCCGGGTTTTTTGCATTACTTCTTATGGCAAATCCATTTTTGATGCAGTAGAAATATCAAAAGATGAAATGAAGAAAGTATATTTTACTGATATGGAATTTAGGAGTGATATTGGCTACGAGTTTGAATAACATCAATTATCACTAATTTGCAACCATCCTTTTCTTCATCAGCGACGATTACATATGGAAGTACATTACCACGACTACTTACAGTTGGATAAAATCCTGAATGCACAATCTCCGGAAAGTGATAAACAAAATTTGCCGGCGCATGATGAAATGCTGTTCATCGTCATTCACCAGGCGTATGAACTTTGGTTTAAACAACTCCATCATGAAGTAAGCTCCGTTGTTAGCATAATGAGCAAACCGGCATTGAATGATAATTCGCCGGAACTACAAACTGTTGTTCACCGGCTTAGCCGCTGCGTTACTATCCTGCGGGTATTAGTTCACCAGATTGATATTATGGAAACAATGACGCCGATGGATTTTCTTGACTTCAGGGATATGCTTTGTCCTGCATCGGGTTTTCAAAGATGGCAGTTTAAAGAGCTGGAGGCTAAGCTGGGATTGAAATTTGAACAACGCCACGGTAAGGAATATTACACTACACAACTTTGTCCGGCACATGTTGACATCATTAAAAAAGCAGAAAGCAGCCAGTCATTATTACAATTATTAAATAGCTGGCTAGAAAGAATGCCTTTCTTAAAAGAAGGAGCTGATAAACTATTTTGGGATAATTATAAAAGTATTTACCAGGGCAGTCTGGCAGAAGCAGAGAAAAACAATGTAGCCGGCTTTGAAGAAATATTTGGAGATGCCTCGTCAGCATCTAACCGAACGTTGTCTCCTTCAGCCTGCAGGGCTGCTTTGTTCATTATGCTATACCGTGGTTACCCCTTGCTGCAATTACCATTTCAATTGTTGAATTGTTTGTTAGAAATTGATGAACAGTTGAGTTCATGGCGATACCGCCATATGAACATGGTGCACCGGATGATTGGAACAAGGATTGGCACTGGCGGAAGTACAGGTAAAGATTACCTGAAAGCTGCAGCAGATAAACATTACATCTTCAGGGAAATTGCCCAACTTAACAGCTTTCTTATCGAAAGAAGAAAACTGCCGGCTTTAGATCATGCAACTGAAATGCGATTAGGATTTGTTTCATAACAAAATGGTGCCGTAGTTTTAAAAACCACAGCACCATTTCAGATAAAGAGAGAATATATATTAAAAGGTGTACCGGATACCAAGACCACCCCAGCTGCCAACAAAACCACGGTTGTCGCCAAATTCAAAAGAGGGCTGCCAGTCTAATGACATATTGATGGGGGCGCCTTTAAATTTATAATCTAACCCAAGCACACCATCCAATCCAATAAAAGCACCATCACCATTTTTTGTGTTATAAAAACCCACATGAACACCAGGCCCGATGTACCATTGCAAACCAGTGGCATTTTTTATGGGTCCATGAATTTCATACAGCCCTGTTATTCTTGTACCCTTGTTCCAGAAATAGCCAATGAGTTCTACTGCGTTATTACCACTTACAAAATGTTTAAATGAAATGCCGCCCCCATCCCACACCTTCACCCCCAGTGCTGTTTTGTAAGAAGAACTATTACCACTTTTGCTCTGGGCCTGGGAAAATAAAATGGTGGATAATGCAAAGACAGTTAAAACCCCTTTTCTCATAACTATTGTATTAGTGGATAAATCTGTTTCAAAGACACCTAAACCATTTTTATGCCAAAAAATCACTTTATCTAAAAAAGAAAATTATGAGAAATTTTTTCCCCTGACGCTAAACATAAAATATAAACCAACAACAAGTGAGATAGCAGAAGTGATAATAAAGGTGCTGGCACTGCCAAAATTTGTCCATAATGCACCAGCCAAAATGCTGGCGAGTAAGGCACAAACACTTTCGCAACTCGTATAAAAACCAATGGCAGTAGCTGTATTTTCTGTATGGGCTAAGTTCGTTATCCATGCTTTAATAACTCCTTCAGTGGCTGCAGCATAGACGCCATACAGGGCAAAGAGTATAAATATTCCTGAAACGGAAGGATTAAAGGCAAAGCCCCCATATACAATAGCAAATAAACTGAAACCTGTGATAATGAGTTTGCGGTGGCTGAACCTGTCTGCCAGCACACCCATTGGGTAGGATGCAACTGCATATATCAGGTTATAAAAAATATAAGCAGCAATGGTAATTGTATCAGCATTGAATGTTGCACCCATTACTGACAGCGTTTGTTCGCCAATTGTTTCCTTTGTAATAAGCAGCAAAAAAATATCGGAACTATTGAAGAGTGCAAATAGCAACAGACCCCGAACTACTTTTCTGAATCCCGGTGTTGCGATTTTCCAATACTTAAAAAAGGAGAAAAAATTTCCTTTACCCAAGGTTGACACAGGTTGTTTTTTTTCTTTTAATAAAAAAATAAAAAAAATAGAAAGGATGCCGGGTATAAAGGCGAGATAAAAAAGTGTTTTGTAATCACCCGGGTAGAAATATAGAAATAATAAAGCTAACACCGGGCCGATAGCAGCACCAATCGTATCCATGCTGCGATGAAAACCAAACACCCTTGCTTTTGTTTCTTTGGTAGCCTCTTGTGAAAGTAGTGCATCTCTAGCTGCAGTGCGGACGCCTTTGCCAAAACGATCAATTGTTCTTACAAAAAAAATCCAGAGGGGATAAGTGAATATTGCAATCAATGGTTTTGAGACAGCACTTAACAGGTAGCCTAATTTTACAAATGGTAAACGAACGCCTTTTTCATCACTTAGTTTTCCGAAATAACCTTTACTGATGCCCGCAGTAAAATTTACCACACCCTCCAATACGCCAATCCAAAAAACAGTAAAGCCTATTTCTTTTAAGTAAACAGGAATAACAGGGTACAGCATTTCGCTTGCAATGTCTGCAAACAGGCTCACTACAGATAAAATCAAAACGGTTCTTGTAATGATTCGCATACAATGAAGTTAGATTAATTTATCATTTACCATAAAGGCATTTGTAAGATGCCGCAGGTACATAAAAATTAAAATTTAGCCGTTGTATAGTTTACTGAAAATTTCCGACAAATACGATCGTAAAAATTCTTTTAACCACAATTTCTCAAAACAAGAAGTTTAAAAAAAATCCGCTTCCCGTAAGGGTTTCCCTTTGATAATTCAAATTATTTCCTCCACCTTTGCTTCCATTAAATCCAAGAACAATTAATGGGACTTTTTAACTGGTTTACACAAGAAATTGCGATCGACCTGGGTACTGCCAATACCCTGATTATACATAACGATGAAGTAGTGGTGAATGAGCCTTCGATTGTTGCGCTGAACCGGAACAATCCAAAGGAAGTGCTTGCGGTGGGTAAAAAGGCATTGATGATGCATGAAAAAACCCACGAAAGTATCCGTACTGTCCGACCGCTGAAAGACGGTGTGATAGCGGATTTCAATGCTGCCGAGCTCATGATTCGGGAGCTGATTAAGTTAGTGTACCCTAAGAAACGTTTATTTCCCCCGAGTTGGAGGATGATGATATGTATTCCTTCTTCTATTACTGAGGTAGAGAAAAGGGCTGTTCGTGACAGTGCCGAACAGGCTGGTGCCAAAGAGGTTTATCTTATTCATGAGCCAATGGCTGCCGCATTGGGTATAGGTATTGACGTAGAAGAGCCTGTGGGCAACATGATCATTGATATTGGTGGAGGGACAACCGGCATAACTGTAATAGCATTGGCAGGTATTGTTTGCGACCAATCCATCCGTATCGCCGGCGATGAATTTACGGCTGATATTATGGAAGCACTCCGTCGATACCATAGTTTGTTGATTGGAGAACGTACTGCAGAGCAAATCAAAATACAAGTTGGTGCAGCGATGAAGGAAATTGATAATCCACCAGATGATTTTCCAGTAAATGGCCGTGATCTTGTAACAGGTATTCCCAAACAGATAATGGTAAGCTATCAGGAAATTGCTGAGGCATTGGACAAAAGCATCTTTAAAATTGAAGAAGCAATCCTGAAGGCACTCGAACAAACACCACCTGAGCTGGCTGGTGATATTTATCGCCGCGGTCTGTATATTACCGGAGGTGGTGCGTTATTACGGGGGCTTGATAAAAGACTGGCCAACAAAATCAAGCTGCCAGTACACATAGCAGACGACCCGCTGAAAAGTGTGGTGCGGGGAACTGGCATTGCGCTCAAACACTATGACAGGTATCCTTTTGTAATGCGGTAAACAGGCTACGGTTTGTAATTCTCCCAGCTAAAGGCTCACAGCTTTTCTTCTATGCGTAACATATTTTTCTTTATCCGCCGTTACCGAACTTTCTTCACTTTCCTGATATTTCAGGTGGCGGCATTATGGTTTTTATTCAGTTACAATCGTTTTCACCGGGCTAAGTTTCTGGGTGTTGCCAATGAAATGACAGGACGTATCAACAGCATTTATAATGAAGGGGAAAATTATTTTACCCTTCGGGAAGAAAACCGGACAGTACATAAGATGAATGATTCTTTATTGAACCTTCTACCACGCAACTTTATGCACCGTGACAGCAGCACACAGATAATTCAGGACACAGTACTTTACGACACATTGGGAAGCTATCGCCGCTATTTTTCCCGCCCGGCCACGGTAGTTTATAATACAGTTAATGCGCAGAAAAATTATATCCAGATAAACAGGGGCTCTGCTCAGGGTATCAAGGATAACATGGCTGTTGTAAGCTCCGATGGCAGTGCGGTAGGGGTGGTGGTGAATGTCAGTAGTAACTTCAGCCAGGCAATGAGCCTGTTGCATGTACAGAATTCAGTAAGTGCCTCGTTGAAAAAAACCGGTGAAGCTGGCACTGTTGAGTGGGACGGCAAAGACCCACGGTTTCTTACGCTAAAACGAATTCCTAAAACGGTAGAAGTAAAAAAAGGCGATACTGTGCTGACCAGTACTGTGTCATACAACTTTCCCCCCGGATATATGGTAGGCATTATCTCAGACATAAAACTGGACAACACCACCGGCATGTACTTGCTGAAAGTAAAAACAGCAGCTAATTTTTACAATTTGCAACAAGTGCATGTAATTGAAAATTTGGAAAGGGCTGAACAAATGAAATTAAATGAGGACACCAAAAAGAAGATTGAACAAATAAAAAAGGGTGCTAAGTGAGTGATTTTTTAAGAAATATACTCCGGCTGGCTGCTTTTATACTGATACAGGTATATGTGCTGAATAAAATCCCGCACCTGCACCGGTTCATCACTCCCTACATATATTACCTGTTCCTGCTCTGGCTGCCATTTTCGGTATCCCGGATGTGGCTGCTGGTTGTCGGATTTTTCACGGGTCTTATCCTGGACTATTTTATAATGACCCCCGGCCTGCATGCTGCTGCCTGTGTGCTGATTGCTTACGTAAGACCCTTTATCATCAACATTCTCACTCCAAAAGATACATCAGAGTTTAACTATCGGGAGCCTTCACCCAAAGCCATGCAGTGGACACCATATGCAGTATATGTTTTCATCCTCACTTTGTTGCATCATGGCTATATGGTGTTTCTGGAGTGGCTGGATGTAGGAAGCTTTCTCGATTTTCTGATTAAAGTAGTTGCAACAACGGCCATCAGTCTGTTACTCATTTTTACAACAGAATTATTGTTTCCGAGAAAATTAAAATTCCGGACAAATACGGCGTAAGAAATTTTTGAAAGCAGAAGTTATCAGTAGAAATTTTTCTTAAAGTAAACTTTATTTGCAAATAGATTTGGAAACCGCATTTCGTAATTCGTACATTGCATAATTGTAATTAATTCTTCACTTCTTATTTCTTCCCGGTAGTTTTTCATGTCTGCGTTCAATCAATCAAGAAGCCGTATTATCCGCCTTATTTTCTTGCTTGCATTTATCGTTATTATCGGACAGTTATTTTATCTGCAGGTTGTTTCAGGCAAATTCAGCCAACTGGCTGACGACAATGCCATTCTTCGTAAAACCATCTATCCCCCGCGGGGCCTGGTTTTGGACAGAAGCAAACAAGCCATCCTGAATAATACATTGACTTTTGACCTGATGGTGACACCCTCCCTGGCCAAAGGAATTGACACTGCTTTTTTTTGCAGGCTGATGGATATTGATACTGCCGAGTATAGAAAAAGAATTATCAATGCCATTGTCAAAAACAAATCTTTTCGTCCTTCTGTTTTTGAAGCATCACTACCACCACAGAAATATGCGAGGATACAGGAGAATATCTGGCGGTTTCAAAATGGGTTTTACATACAGGAACGTCCTATTCGTTCTTACCCTTTTGATGCTGCCGCCAATATTGTTGGCTATATCGGCGAAGTGGATTCTAATTACCTGAAAAAACATTCGGAAGAAGGTTATCAGAGTGGCGACTATGCAGGCATGACCGGGTTGGAAGCCAGCTATGAAAAAGTGCTGATGGGCGAAAGAGGAATGCAGGTGCTCATAAAAGATAATTTTAACCGCATACAAGGCTCGTATGAAGATGGCGCAATGGATGTAGAAGCTGTCGCCGGGAATAATTTATATACCAGCCTTGATGTGGAGCTGCAAAAGTTTGGCGAAAAATTAATGACGAATAAGGTAGGATCTATCGTTGCCATTGACCCAAAAACCGGCGGCATCATAGCTATGGTGAGCAGCCCCACGTATAACCCCAACTATTTAACCGGAACTGAAAGAAGGAAAAATTTTTCAGCATTATATACAGATCCACGGTTGCCTTTGTTAAACCGTGCAGTTAATGCCAGTTATGCTCCCGGCTCTACATTCAAAACATTGCAGGCACTTATTGGCCTTGGTGAAGGTGTGATTACAACAAAAACCACCTTCGGTTGCAATGGTCGTTTCTATGGCTGCGGCAGTAATAAGCCGATGGGCTGCCTGGACCCGGGCACTTATTACTTAAAAACGGGCATCACCCATTCCTGCAATACTTACTTTGCCAATGTTATGCAGCGGGTTATTAATAACCCCAAATATCCGAATGTTGATAGCAGCTTGCGGGTGTGGGATAGATATATGTCTGCGTTTGGTATGGGACACCGGCTGGGAGTGGATGTGCCAACCGAACAAAAAGGAAACATACCAACTCCGGAATATTTTAATGACCCCAAAATATTTGGGCCGGGCAAATGGGGCTTTTGCAGTTTTCGTTCAGTCAGTATCGGGCAGGGTGAAGTTACAGCCACACCATTGCAGGTGGCTAATGAAATGGCCTATATCGCCAACAAAGGGTTTTATTATATCCCTCACCTTGTTGATTCAATAGATGGTGGAGATAAGTTTGGTTTGCTGGATAAATACAAACAAAAAGTTATTCCTATCAATTTGGCAGACAGCATTTTTGAAGCCGTCCATGATGGAATGCAGGGTGTAATGGAAAGCGGTACCGGTCGTGGCTCAAAAATACCGGGTATAGTTGTTTGTGGTAAAACAGGAACGGTTGAAAATTATTATCGTGGTGCAAAACAACCCAATCACTCTTTCTTCTGTGCCTTTGCACCGAGGGAGAATCCGACAATTGCCATTATGTGTGTGGTAGAAAACAGCGGACGTTTTGGCGGTACGTATGCCGGCCCCATTGTAAGCCTGATGATCGAAAGATATATTAATGATACTATTGCTGCTAATAGAAAAACATTGGCAGAGAGAATGGAGAAAATAAACCTGATTCCACCGCTCATGCTGCAAAAGATGAGGGCAAAGGATTCGGTGCAAAAAGCAAAGGAAGAAGAAACAGTGCTGAAGAATGAGTTAAAGAATATCAAGGACACACTTCAGTCGGAAGACATCCCAAGCGAAGCCGAAGTAAAGGCAGGCAAAACCAAAGACGATAAACAGCCTAAAGACACTCAAAATAAAAAGCCGGTTAAAACAGAAATGGTGGCTCCTGAAAAACAACGGGAACCCGTTGTAAACAAAAAAGATACTGTTAGCTAATAAATTCATGAATCAGCGAAACCCCGCCATATCAAAAGGAATAGACTGGAGCCTTGTGGGTATTTATCTGTTACTGGTGGCCATTGGGTTAACAGCAATTTTTGCCGCTACTTATAAGGAAGGTGATGCTGTAGTTTCAAGTTTTTTGAAATTCAAAACAGATTACAGCAAGCAGTTTTATTTTTTTGCCATAGGGCTGATTCTGGGGTTCTTAATTTTATTGACGGACAGTAAATTCTTTTCTGCCACTGCTAATCTTGGATATGCACTGGGAATTTTTTTCCTGCTGCTTGTTTTTCCTTTTCACTCCCCGGTAAAAGGAACGGACTCAATTATTAAATTGGGTGCTTTTAATTTTCAACCGGCTGAGTTCTGTAAAATCTTTGTAGCACTGGCATTGGCCAAATATCTTTCCAGGCCGGAAACAGATTTTTCAAAATCCCGTTCACAGCTGATTGCAGCAGGTATTGCCCTGTTTCCCGCCGCACTTACTATTTTACAAAGCGAAACCGGTTTGGCCCTGGTTTATTTTGCCTTTTTTATTGTGATGTACCGGGAAGGATTGCCATCCGTCATCCTTTTAATCGGGTTGGCCATAGCGGCATTGATTGTGGCTACCATAGTCATTGAACCGAACACATTAGCTATTATCCTTACAGTTATAGCAGCACTAATTATTTACATTTTTCGTCGCCAGATAAAACGGCGAAAAAATATCCTTACCACCATACTTTTTTTCTGGATGCTTTGTGTCGGCATACAGCGGTTTGCAGTGCCTTATATTTTCAAAAATATATTGCAGAAACATCAGGTGGAACGTATCTACGATTTGTTTGGAAAGGATAACCCTTATTTGAAAAAAGGCGAGTCAGAAACTGCTGAAGAAACAAAAAAGAAAAAGGAAAGTGGCAGCAGTTATAATGTGCGGCAGTCAAAAATCGCCATTGGCAGTGGAAGAATATTTGGTAAAGGCTTGCTGAAAGCAACACAAACCCGGTACGACTTTGTGCCGGAGCAACGGACAGATTTTATTTTCTGTACTGTAGGCGAAGGGTTTGGTTTTACGGGCAGTATTATATTACTTGGCTTATATCTTATCCTGCTTTTCCGGATTATTACCGTAGCGGAAAGACAACGAAGCACATTCAGTCGTTGCTATGCTTACGGAGTGGCTGGGGTATTCTTTTTTCATATTGCAATTAATGTGGGGATGACGGTTGGGCTTGCCCCGGTAATTGGTATTCCGCTTCCCTTCGTTAGTTACGGGGGTACTTCGTTATTGACCTTCACCATCCTTCTCTTTATTTTAATACGGCTGGATGCTGACCGGCAAATGGTTTTACGCTAATTTGCAGCAATCAGTAGTATGAAAATTATTCCTCTTTCCGAAGGCACATTTACCATTGACAAAACAAAACTGTTTGTGCCATTTGATAATGCTAAGGATAATTTACGGTCACGACCTGCCGGTAGCTTACTGGTAGAAATTCAGCCCTTTGTTGTTATTACTTCAAAAGATATCTTATTGCTCGACACCGGTCTTGGTTTTGAAAAGAACGGAACATTGCAGCTTCATCAAAATCTTATGGATGCTGGCATTAATCCATCCGAAGTAACGAAAGTGCTGATGAGCCATTTGCATAAAGACCATGCAGGCGCAGTAGGTATAGAAAGAGAAGGACTTGGTGGCCGGCTTTCATTATCTAATGCTACATATTATGTGCAGCGAACCGAACTGGCATTTGCTTTTGAAAAGGGATTTCCTTCTTTTATTGCGGAGGAGCTAGGGTGTCTTCAAAATGCTGAACAAGTAAAGTTGCTCGAAGGCAACGGAACGATTGATGATTATATCTACTACGAAATCACGGGGGCACATTCGCCTAATCACCAGATATTTTGGATAAAAGAAAATGATGAAACGATTTTCTATGGAGCTGATGATGCACCTCAGCTACAGCAGATGAAACATAAGTTTGTTGCCAAGTATGATTTTGATGGAAAGAAAGCTATGGAACTGCGGCAACAATGGTGGGAGAGAGGAGAAAAAGAAAAATGGACTTTCTTATTCTATCATGATGTAAAAAATCCTGTTTGGAAATTTTAGTGTTGCAGTATGGCTCTTGTTCTGCGTGGTGGCACCCGATCTCCCCTGTTTTCTTTAATAATTCTGACAGCTTCTTTGCGAAAATCGTCTTCGTATTTAAAGACTCTGTTAGCCCGTTGTTCATCCATTATCTGCCTGAACTCTCCACGGTAACGTAAACGAAGCTCAATAATTTTTTGCTGCAGAACGAGGCGGTCTGTTCTATTCTGACGGTGAGTTTGTGCAAACTCACGGAAGTAGCGGACAAAAACAGGTGTAAACTTTTCAGTCTCTGCTCTTGACAACCCCAGTTTAGTCTGTATATATTCTTTCATTCTCTCCTGAATTTTTCCACCATCCTGTGCAGGTTCTTCATTCTGCGCCAGTGCTGCAAAACCCGGGAGTAAAAATGCAAATAATATGAGTAGCCACTTTTTCATTTTCGCTTAGTTTGTCATTAACACATCTTCCAGGTCTTCAGTTTGCTCCTGAAAATCTTTCAACTCTTCTTCAGAAATGCCTTGCAACAGATTTTTAACTTCATTAGTTTTATTGTCAATATCAACCTGTGCCGTTTCCTTAGCGTTCATATCAATAAAATCAATCAGGTCGTCTTTTTGGGTGTCATCCATTTTCTTTACATCACGGGTAAATTTTGCCAATGCTTTGCCACCCGGCTCTTTTTCACCACCAATCAATATAAATCCGGTCGTTACAATAATTCCAATAACAACAGCTGCCGCTGCATAGCGGAACCATTTACGACTGATAAGTGAAATAACTTTTGCAGCCGGTTTGTTTTCTTCCCTGCTGATATTTTCAGTCAGTGATTCAAAATAGCCTTGCGGAACAGCAAAAGGCATTTCTTTTTTCAATCCATTCAGTAATGGCGAAAGGGTTGCTAATTCTTCTTTTGCTGTCTCGTTATCGTTGCTTTTATGAACAGAGTGAATTGCTTTTTCTGCTAGTCCTTCAAAATATCCTTGTGGAACAGCAAAAGTCATTTCCTTTTTCAAACCACTCAACAAAGGAGAAAGTGTTTCCATCTCTTCTTTGGCCGTCTGGTAATCGTTGCTTTCAAGGACAGATTGTATTGCCTTTGCAGGAAGCCCGTCAAAATATCCTTGCGGAACCACATAGGGAACCTGTTTAGACATATTGCTAAGCATCGGAGACAAATGGCCCAACTCTTCTACCGCATTGGCAGCTTCCATTGCCTTGATGTGGTTCAGCATCTGTGCAGCCAATCCATCAAAATAACCGGCAGGAACGCTATAAACATTCTGCTGGTTAATTGGCAATGAACTGTTCAACTCACTTAGTTCTTGTAATATGTTGTCTTTCGGTATCATTTTACAATTCTAAGATGGATTCTATGCTCTAAAGTTTAATGATTTAGCATATAATCTTCCACTTTTTTAACAGCATGATGATAACTGGCTTTTAAAGCTCCTTCACTGGTTTCCAATACCCTGCTCATTTCCTCGTAAGGCATTTCATCATAATATCGCAATCCAAATACAACTCTTTGTTTATCAGGCAACTGCTGGATAGCTAATTGAAGCTTCCACTCAATTTTGTTTGAATCAAAATGTTTGTCAGCTTTTATCTTATTACTTAAACCGCTTTCCACATCACTCAGGCTGACAGAAGTCCTTTTTTTCTGCTGCTCCAGGTAAGTCAGGCATTCGTTGGTAGCAATACGGTAAAGCCAGGTATACAACTGGCTGTCTTCCCTGAAATTTCCCAGTCCGTTCCAAACCCGGATGAGAACATTTTGGAGCACATCATTGGCATCTTCATGCTCAACTACCATGCGGCGGATATGCCAATATAGTTTCTCCTGATATTTTTTGATGATACTGGTATAGGCCCGTTCCTTCGTATCCGGGTTACGGAATTGAATCAGCAATTCACTATCGCTTGTTGTAGTCAGGGACATTGATGTTTGGCTTTGGGTTGGTTAGAATACTGGAAATTGGTTTTGTTTAAAGGAATTTTCAATCCTTAAAAATAAAAAAGCAGGTTCACTTTTGAAAGAACCTGCCCAATTAGTTTGAAACAATCTTTTAACCGTTGTTTTTGCGTCCTATCACTTTTTCCGCTGCAGCCACGATATCTGGTATATCCAAACCATATTTTTTCAGCAAATCAGTAGGTTTACCACTTTCACCAAATGTATCTTTTGTGCCAACATATTCAATAGGTACCGGGAAGCTTTTAGCTGCAACCTGTGCAATCGCATCACCCAACCCACCAATGATATTATGCTCTTCGGCTGTTACAGCACATTTTGTTTTGCGAAGCGATTTAATTACCGCTGCTTCATCCAGCGGTTTGATGGTATGTATATTTATTACTTCAACACTGATTCCCTTTTCCTCTAAAATAGCTCCGGCTTGTATCGCATTCCATACTAAATGGCCACAAGCAAAAATGGAAACATCTGTTCCTTCGGAAAAATATTGTGCTTTACCTATTTCAAAAGGTTTGTCGGCAGTAAAGATGGGCCAAACAGGTCTGCCAAAACGGAGATAAACCGGTCCAACATAATCAGCAATAGCTTCGGTGGCCGCTTTTGTTTGTGCATAATCACAAGGAACTATCACTGTCATCCCCGGCAACATTTTCATCAAGCCAATATCCTCTAATATCTGGTGAGTGGCACCATCTTCTCCCAACGTAAGCCCTGCATGCGAGGCACAGATTTTTACATTCTTTCCACTGTAAGCAACTGATTGGCGAATCTGGTCATACACCCTTCCAGTAGAAAAATTGGCAAAGGTAGTAGTGAAGGGAATTTTTCCTCCAATAGTTAACCCAGCTCCAATGCCAATCATGTTCGCTTCTGCAATACCAACCTGAATGAATCGTTCAGGAAATTCTTTGATGAACTGGTTTAGTTTTAATGAACCGGCAAGGTCGGCAGTTAGTGCTACCACATTTGAATTTTTTCTTGCTGCTTCTACAATACCATCTCCAAAACCACTGCGGGTATCTTTATTTCCAGTTGATAGAATATCTTTTAACATGAGTATAAATTAAGTGGAGCAAATGTAATGGATAGGGGTGAATGGTAAGTAGTGAATAGTGAAAAATCAATTCAATTCTCCCGGCTGGCTTGTAAATACCGTTTCATCTGCTTTAAGTCGTAATTCCCATTTCCAGGCAGTAGCCATAATATCATCTAAGGAAAATTCAGGATTCCAAGCCAATTGTTTTTTAGCAAGGTCATTATTGGCAAAAACCGCAATTACATCGCCTTCCCGTCTGGGGCCAAGTTCATAATTGAGTTTTTGACCACTTACTTTTTCAAAACCTTTTATGGCTTCCAGTACTGTAATACCATTGCCACTGCCCAAATTAAAAATTTCACAATGCCCGGCATTCTTTTCTTGCTCTAAATATTTTAATGATAAAGTATGAGCATGAGCCAGGTCACAGACATGTATAAAGTCCCTGATACAGGAGCCATCTCTTGTATCATAATCAGAACCATGGACAACCATTTTTGGAATACGGCCAATAGCAGTCTGGGTAATGGCGGGAATAAGATTCGAAGGTCGGCCGATTGGCATTTCGCCTATCTGAGTGGATGGGTGTGAGCCGGCAGGATTGAAATATCTTAATAAAATGCTTTGTGTGCCTGAGCTTTTTGCAAACTCATTTACTATTTGTTCACCAATCTGTTTGGTGTGTCCATACGGCGACTCTGCCGGTTTTAGAATTGTGTTTTCCGTAACCGGAATTTTATCTGGATTGCCATACACCGAGCAGGAGGAAGAGAAAACAAAATGCGGGGTATGAAATTCCTGCACACATTTCAGCAGGTTAATTAATGAAGTGAGATTATTTTCATAGTACATCAGTGGTTTGTCAACCGATTCTCCTACCGATTTATAGGCAGCAAAATGAATAATGCCGCTGATGTCTTCATTTTCCTGAAAAATAGCAAATGTATCATCAAAGTTGCAGAGGTCAACCTTGTAGTTCTTTACTCTTTTTCCGGTTATCTGTTCAATACCCTTCAACACATTGTCACTGGACCGGGAGTTATTATCCACAGAGATAACATCGTAGCCATTTTTAATAAGATCAACGATAGTGTGAGAACCGATGTAGCCGCAGCCACCTGTTACTAATATTTTATGCATAATCCCGGCAAAAGTCAGGATTTTTTTTCAATGACTGAAGAATGACTTAGAATAGCATATTGACTATGAAATAAATTCCAGCTGCCAACAAACCACTGATAGGAATGGTAAGTACCCAGGCCCATACCAGGCTGAACGTAACACCCCACCTTACTGCAGACAATCTTTTGGTGGCACCCACTCCCATAATGGCCCCGGTGATTGTATGTGTAGTACTAACAGGGATTTTTAAAGCTTCCGTTACAAACAGCGTAACAGCACCGGCTGTTTCAGCAGCCACCCCTTCAAACGGGGTTACTTTAGTAATTTTGGTACCCATTGTTTTTACAATCTTCCATCCACCGCTCATAGTACCTAATCCGATGGCAGCATAACAGGCTATTGGTACCCAGTTGGGCATTTGACTGAATTCTGTAATGCTTCCTCCGGCAATTAATGCAGCAGTGATGATTCCCATTACTTTTTGTGCATCATTACCTCCATGGCCAATGCTGAATGCGGCAGAAGAAATCAACTGCAATTTTTTAAACCATTTATTGGCACTGTGGGTATTCAGTTGGTTCAGGTATAGAGCAAATACGGCCATAATAACCAGTATTAATGAAAGTAGTATCCATTTAAAATTCTTGGAATACATGATTACATTTAAGATATATGAATCGTAATCAGATTTAAGTTTTGCGGGATCGGTCTGCATGCTTTTATAAAGAAAGATTGCAACAAAAATGAGTACTAGTATAGAGAATATTTTTGATGTCCATCCTTTTTTAAAGGAACTGAGAAACCATAATGACATCAAAAATGCCATTATCATTCCGACGATGGGTGCTAAAAAAATAAAAGCTGCTGTTTTAATAATGATGGGTGAATTAACTGCTCCAAACCCACCTGCAGCTATTGCAGCACCGGCAAACCCGCCTATTAATGTGTGTGAGGAAGAAGAAGGAATACCAAACCACCAGGTAAGCAGGTTCCAAATTATAGCAGCAATAAGCCCTGAAAATATTACTACCATCATATGACCACCAACGAGGTCAGGTTTTACTGTTTTGGCGACCGTATCTGCCACACCATGATCCTTAAAAATGAAAAAGGCAATCGAATTAAATAATGCTGCCCAAAGTACTGCTTGAAAAGGCGTAAGCACTTTTGTAGATACAATTGTAGCGATTGAATTGGCAGCATCATGAAAGCCATTAATGTAGTCAAAAATAAGAGCCAATGCTATTATGGTAATAAGAAAAGGTGTCATAAGAATTACAAATGTGCTGATGTGATAATTTGCTGATATACTAATGGGATTCGGAACAGAAAGCCATTAGCATAATAGCCCGTCAGCTAATTAGCTAATTGGTTTAGGCATATTTAATAATGATAGACTCTATCACATTACTGGCATCTTCACATTTATCGGTAACTATTTCCATCACCTGATATATCTCTCTTTTCTTAATTACTTCTTTGGCATCAGGTTCGGTAGCAAATAATTTTTCGATGCTGAAATCAAAAACATCGTCGGCCTGGTTTTCAATGCTGTTAATTTTTACCAGTGCTTCAGTGATGCTGCGCATATTTTTCATATCCCGAAGTTCTACTACCGCAATTTTTACCTGTGCGGCGCCTTGCTCAATCAACTCGGCAAACTTTTGCATGCCAGTATCATTTGGATTGACACGGTAGAAATTGATTTTCTTACCGGCGGCATATATGTAATCCGCAATATCATCTAACGAAGTGGCGAGGTAGTGAATGTCTTCCCGGTCGAACGGAGTGATGAAGTTGCGACCCAGTTCTGTAAACAGGTTGTGGGTAAGTTCATCGTTGGCATGCTCCAGGTCTTCCAGTTGGGTAATAAGTGCGGCTCTTTTATCAAAGTCTGGTTCTGCAACAACACTTTTCAGTACTGAGCCCATTGTTTCTACATTGTTAGCTACTTTTTCAAAGAGTTCATAAAAGATTCTGTTCTTCGGCATGAAGATTTTCAGGAAAGATTGTAGTGCCATTAGTTTTAGTTTTAAGTGTCCGATTTTAATACGGAACAGTTTACGAAATTACCGGGGTAGATTAAGGGGTTAACAAGGGGACGGAGAATTAATAATTTGTTAACATAGAAATAAAATTAGGGTAACAATTCAATAACAAAGACTTTATATTGCAACAATTTTAAGCAATAATCATGTTTTTGGTAAAACACCCCTTCAGCAAGTTTCTTTTCACCTGTCTTCCCTGCCTTTTTTGCCTTTTTTCTATCGGTCAGTACAATCCCAATAATGGGTTTTTGGATGCACATTTCGGTAAGCCTATCACTTTTTCATCCAGGGACAGCAGTTTTTCACTTGGAATAGGAGGACGGATACAAAGCCTAGCAGAAGTGAGGCAAGACATGGAAAACGATAAGAATACCATTGATTTTTCTATCCGGCGATTGCGCCTCAATTTTTCTGGTAATGCGATAAACCAAAAATTTACCTACCGTATCCAACTCTGTTTCTCCCAACGGGATGTTTCATCCGACAACTCGTTGGTTCAAAACAACCTCTTCTTACGGGATGCTATGCTATACTATTCGCCGAATAAAAGCTGGCGATTTGGTTTTGGACAAACAAAACTTCCGGGCAACCGCCAACGGCAAACCTCTTCCGGCAACCTACAATTTGCCGATCGGTCAAATACTAACGCCTTATTTACATTAGACAGGGATAAAGGATTCTGGATTGCAAATACTATACGAACAAAAAAGAAAGCCGTTATCAGCAACACACTGGCAATTAGCTCAGGTGAAGGCAGGATTACTTCAGATAAAACAAACGGCTTGTGCTATTCTCTACGTTCAGAAGTATTGCCTTTTGGTGTGTTTAAAAGCAATGGTGATTATATAGAGTCTGACATTTACTTTGAAGACAAATTTAAACTATCAGTAGGGTTTTCTTACAGTTTCAACAACAGGACAAGTAGGGTAGCAGGAACATTAGGAGAATACTTATACAATAATCAACTGGTAGATATTCATTATTACGGAACTGATATTGTAATGAAAAAGAAGGGCTGGTCTTTTACCGGGGAATTGTATAAAAGAACTTCAAAGAATGGTGTAAGTATCAACCCCTCAAATTCTAAAGTAAATTTTGTGTATAGCGGCACGGGACTGCTGTTGCAAACCGGTTATCTATTTACAAAAAAAGATGAGTTTGCTATTCGCTATGGCCGTACTTCTCCTGATACAAAAATTTCTAATTATATTTCTAAGCTCAACGAGTATATGATTGCCTATTCTCATTACTTCTTTCGGCATAATCTGAAACTGCAAACAGATGCCGGATACTTTAAAGGTCCCGGACAGGAGCTACTGCAATGGCGTTTTACAGGCATTGTTACGTTCTAATTAGCCCCTTTAGTAAACACACAAAGGCAGTTAACATTCCGGTAATATTGCCGTCATAATTGCTTAACATGGTGGTAATATACCGGTAACCTGCCAAGCCCACCTTTGCCCGAAATAACCAAGTATGTATTTCAGGCTGAGAATTTTGATGAGTGTGTTGTTAATTGGTGCTTTTATTGCTGTTCAGGCACAAGCTCAAAACATTAAACTGACCGGTAAAGTAATGAATGCAAAGAACGAAGCTTTGCCAGGTGCTACTGTTGTAATTCAAGGTGCCGGCAAACAGGTGCTTGCAGACATAGAAGGAAAATTTTATGTAACGCTGGAAGCAGGAAAAAAATATACCCTTACTATTTCTAACACTGGCTATGAAACAAAATCTATTTCAGAGGTAGATGTTACTGCCAACCAGGAAAATTATTTGGAGATAGTTTTACAAGACAAATCAGCCTTAGAAGGTGTTGTGCTTAAAACAACTTCCCGGAAACAGGAAAATACAACTGCCTTACTTACTTTTCAACGAAGCAACACGGCCATGTCAAGCGGATTAGCTGCTGACTTTATTCGCCGCACACCAGATAGAAACACCGGTGAAGTGTTAAAAAGAGTAAGTGGCGCCAGTATTCAGGATGGAAAATTTGTTATCGTTCGTGGATTGAGTGACCGATATAATTCTGCCGTTATTAATAATGCACAACTACCAAGTACCGAGCCTGATAAAAAAGCATTTTCTTTTGATGTTATTCCTGCCTCTTTAGTAGATAATATTATTATCAACAAAACAGCTACACCAGAATTGCCGGGTGAGTTTGCAGGCGGTCTTATTCAAATCAATACGAAAGATGTTCCTACCAGAGATTTGTTGACTGTTACCATTGGTCTTGGTTTCAATACACAATCTGTATTCAAAGATTTTACGAGCAACGAAAGAAATAATAATGATTGGTTGGGTTTTGATGATAAAACAAGAGGCCTGCCAGCAGGATTTCCAAAAACACAGCAAGCATACCGCATCGGCACAACTCAACAAAAACTTGAGTGGAGCAAATTGCTGAACAGCGATGTGTATAATGAAGTAAATAATAAAGCCTTACCTACTCAAACATATAGCATTACCTGGGGCAAGAGTACAAAGTTTAAAAATGGCGGTGTACTGGGAACTATTCTTTCGGTACAATATCGCAACAGCATGTTGAAATATGATGTGCAAAGAAAACTGCATGAGCAAACTGGCGAAGAAGTAGTAGTGCTAACAGATAACCAAAATAAGTATAGTGTAAATGTGGGTGCATTGGCCAATATCTCCTATGTAAAAGGCAAGCATAAAATATCTTTCAAAAATCTGTTCAACCAGTTATTGGAAGATAACTACTATACAAGAGGTGGTTTTAATAATGATCGTATTCAGGATATTAATTTCCGTTCATCAGTACTCAATCAACGTTCACTTTATAGCGGTCAGTTGGAAGGAGACCATCAGCTTACAACAAGCGGCATCAAATTAAAATGGAACGGAAACTTTGCATATAATGCAAAAACGCAACCTGACCTCCGGACCATGTCTTACAATAAGCCCAAAGGAACCAACAGTCCGTATGAATATAATGATGATGACACCCGCCGCTTCTTTAGCGACCTGGAAGATTTCAGCTATGGTGCTAACGGAAGTCTTTCTATTCCGTTTATGATGAATAAAAACAAACAGACTTTTAAAACCGGTGGCTCAACTCTTATCCGTATCCGTGATTTTAAAAGCCGTATTTTTCAATATCAGCCTGCTTCTCCCACACAGTTTGATGCCACCAAGGCAATACTTCCTTTCAACCAGATTTTTGCAACTGCAAATATTGCCAACAATGGATTTGTAATAAACGATTTTACCAATAACCAGGATAAATACTTTGGTGTATCGGTGCTGAATGGAATGTATGGAATGTTCGATAATAAGTTTGGTGAGAAAATCAGGTTAGTATGGGGTGTACGGGTTGAAAACTTTCAACAATTCCTTACGACAAAGGATGTAACATCAAAGAGAGTGGTGGTAAATACAGAGAAATGGGATGTTTTGCCTTCTTTCAACTTTACACTGTCTCCCAATACAAAAAACAGCATCCGTGTAGCAGGTAGCCGCACTGTGGCAAGACCCGAGTTCAGAGAGATAGCTCCATTCTCTTTTTATGATTATGAAGCTAACTACGGTGTAAATGGTAATGTTAATCTGAAAAGAACATCTATCCTGAATGGTGATGTACGCTATGAATTTTATCCTAAAGGTGGCGAAGCCATCACTTTTGGTGTGTTCTACAAGTATTTCGATGCGCCGATAGAATTACGCCTTGATCCTTCCAGTGTACTGGACAGAAGAAACTATGGCTACAGCAATGTTGATAATGCCTATACTTTGGGTGCCGAATTTGAAGTGAGAAAAAACCTTGATTTCATTAATAAAACACTGGAAAACTTTAGTGTGTTTGCCAACCTTACTTACAGCTATTCAAAAGTTACATTGGCAACTACAACAGCAGGCGGTCAGATCACTTCAGTTAATCGTCCTTTACAGGGTCAGTCGCCATACCTGATAAACCTTGGATTGCAGTACAACAGTAAGCAAGGTGGATGGAGCGGCTCAGCCTTATATAACCGGGTTGGTCAGCGTCTTTCATTAGTAGGCAACCAGGATTTTGCTGACATTTATGAAAGACCCCGCAATCAGGTGGATTTTCAATTAGCCAAAAAAGTAATGAAAAACAAGGGTGAGGTAAAACTTACTTGGGCCGACCTGCTGAACAACGCATACTATTTCTATGAAAATGTGGACAGCAAAAAAGCTTTCAGCAGCGGAAGCGACAGGTTGTTCAATTCTTACAAACCCGGTTCTACCATCAACTTGGCATTTACTTATGATTTTAATATCGGGAAAAAATAAAAAACACAACTGACTATAAACATTTTAAAAACTACAAAAAAACAAAAATTGATATGAAAAAAATTCTTCTGGGTACGCTGATACTGGTTACTATCCTCAGTGCTACCTCTTGTGTGAAGGTGAACTTTGATGACGGCGGTACAACCATTACCCCTGTTGACCCGACCAGCAATATCATTACTGGCATTATATCTTCCAGTAAGTTCTATGCAAGAGGCAAATGGATACTAAAGGGATATGTGTATGTAACTAATGGTGCTACCATTACTTTCGAAGCTGGCTGTGTGGTGCAGAGTGATGTAACTGAAAAAGGAGCTTTAATTATTGAAAGAGGTGCTAAGCTGATAGCCTCTGGTACAGCTGCAATGCCAATCGTATTTACCAGCGGTAAAGCAATTGGTGCAAGAGCTCCCGGCGATTGGGGTGGAATTATTTTATTAGGTAAAGCACCAACAAACCGTCCGCTTGACCCTGCACCGACTATTGAAGGTGGTGTAGGTCGTCAGTACGGCGGTACTGATCCGCTGGATGAAAGTGGTATCCTCCGTTATGTACGTATTGAATATGCAGGTATTGCTGCAGAACCAGGTTCTGAAATCAATGGATTGACTTGTGGTGGTGTTGGGTCTGGAACAATCCTGGAAAACATACAGGTTTCTTTTGGTAACGATGATGCGTATGAATTTTTTGGTGGTACTGTAAATGCAAAGAACCTTGTTGCTTTTGCTACTGCTGATGATGATTTTGACTTTGACTTTGGTTACTCTGGCAAAATCCAGTTTGGTGTTTCTTGCCGCAAGCCTGATTTTGTAGATGCTGGCGATGCAGGTAATGGCATTGAGTGTGATAACGATGCGGCCGGCTCATTAGCTGTACCACGTACAAAACCTCAATTGAGTAATTTCACTATTATAGGGCCAAATGATGTGGCCGGAACTGCAGCTAATCATAACTTTTCAAATCGTTGGAGAAGAGCTACGCAGTTTATTTTGCGCAACTCAATCCTGATGGGTCATCCTGATGCTGGTTTTTCAATGGAATCAGATGCTACTTTGAATGATTATTATGTAAACAATATTTCAGAATTCAAGAACAACCTTGTTCATTCAACAGCTTTGGTTTACAAGACAGCTAATGCAGCTATAGCAACAAATGCACAAATACAGGCTAAAGCAGAAGCTGAAGGTTGTATTACATTGGCTACTTCAGCTGCAGCTCAATTGACAAGCCCATTCTATTCTACAGCACCAAACTTTTTACCTGCTGTAGGTTCGCCGGCTTTATCAGGAGTAAGCTTCACCGGTATGAATGCTTTCTTTACAGCTACTACGTATCGTGGTGCTTTTGGAGCAACTAACTGGACAACAGGTTGGACTAATTGGGATCCGCAGAATGCTGTTTATTAATTTTATTTGATAATACTATATTTAAACGTCCTGATTTTCTCAGGACGTTTTTTTTACTTCATTTTGCAAAAACGATAAAAGAATGAAAGCAAGTAGTCTGGTAATTATATTTTTTTGTTTAATAGCTGGTAGTTGCAAACAAAAAACCGTGAAGTTAAAAATGCTGCCGTCTTTAGCTGATAGCGACAGTGCCGTAGTTATGTATTATCACCAAACAGGGGACCCCCGGTTTTTTAATATGATAAAAGTAAATAATAAGCATCCTTTACCGGTTGTTGCTACAGATGTGAATGACAGGGTAATTGAAGCGAAGGACACTTGTACCACTCAGGGGAAAATCTATTTCTATGGTAAAGCCGGTGCAGTAGAAACAGTTTATTTTTCCCGAAACGAAGATTGTATGACACTTTCGTTTATTAAAACGGGGGAAAAATATTTTATACAAATGAGTAAGGAGGCAAAGGAACTATTAGACAGCCTGGAGAAAAATGTAACAGTGCTCCCCGGCCGTCAGGAATAATATATTAATGCTGTGTTGGGGTATAAGCATAAACAACCTCGTAGGCTTCTTTCCGGAGGTTGGGTAATAATTGACCAACTGCCAGGTCTTTCTTTTGCGGAGTGGGTTCACATACAGAGTATTTCATGCCATTATAAATAATAGGAGTCCCTACAGGTTTATCAAACTTTACAGCAATGGTTACATGATCAGGATAGGCCAATACTATTACCGGCAGGTTATAAATTTCTTTTACCAAACAAAAAAACAAAGCAGCCCTGTCTTCGCAATCACTTTGCTCATATAATAAAGTTTGCTCCGGCGAAAAACGTTTTTCTTTTCCAAATACTACTGCATCTGTTTCAAACAAAAAAGCATACCGGGTAAACCGCATCAGGTAATCAACACCGTTTTTAGTATTCATTCCTTTTATATTCTTCTTCAATAATGGAATCAATGAGCTATAGGTTTCTTTACTGAGGGGTATATTAAAATACGATTCATAATCAACCACCGGGTAGTTGGCAAATATGGTTTTTACCTGTGGGTTCAACTTTACTTTGAAATGATAATTAATTTCCCTGTAGTTAAACTGTAAATCTTTATCCTCGTAATCAGCCGGCTTGAAACCGGGTAAACGGGTTATTTTATACGAAAAACTTTTTTGTATTCCCATAACTGGAAGCCGTACTTCTGCGAACTTTTCTCTTTCAAAGTCAATATTACCACCATAGTCATGATAATTAAGACAAACGTATTGTTTGTTATTTTTCATGTAAGAAGGCATATTATAAATGCTTTCATCAGTTTGTACATAAAAAAGTAATTTTTCACCGTTCGTTTTTAATGTGGCATCATAACCAGACCGGGTCAGCAGAAACCATTTGTATAATGTATAACGAAAATAATTCTCAGCCTTGGGGCTTATTTGCTGGGCAGTTTTACGGATAAGCTGGTAGTAAAGCCAATCGTCCAATTGAAATTGATTTTTATAACTCAATAATGCCTGCACAATTGTGTTGGCATTGCCTGCGGCTATTGCAGTTTGAAAATTTTGAACGGATTGTTCATTCAACATTCCGTCGTAACTAATAATACAGGAATTATCCAGCTTTAGCTCCACCGGGTCACCATAAAAGTCAAAAGAAATTGGGGTATAGCTGTTCTGGCCAATGGAATTTTTTGGCAAAAAGCTTATAAAAAGCAACAGCAATAATATGTACCGCCTGATTTTCATAGTAGCGAGCAGTTTAAAGCTACAAAAAATTAACAATAAGGTAATATTAAATTTTTCGAAACTGAGAATTAATCCTTAGTTCAATGTTTTATTCATTTTTCAATATTTGGTATTCGTAAGTTAACCTTGCACTAACAGCCACATAACATACCACTGGCATCTTTACATCAGTTCTTATCATCTATAGTCCACAATCGCATCTATCCTTGTTAGTAATTACCGTCAGGTGCAGATTTTTCTCATGCAGTTACCATCCCGCAGCAGGACAGAGGCTACGGGGTGGTTTTTTTTATTTTATACCCTATCCGGGGTACTGGTCTTGCAATCTTTTAATTTATCTTAGCACAAATACATTTAATGAAGACAATATTCTTATTAGCAACTGTTACTATCCTTGCCTCCTGCGGCGGCTCCGGTTCTGCTGTTAACAAACAACTTTCGGACAGCGACAGCCTGGTGATAAACTTTAACGTACCACAAACAGACAACATTGAAAAATCAATGACCACCACCGACAGCAAAGCCATTAAAAAACTCATTCGCTTTACGGATGGCAAAGCAGGTGAAGCATACAAATGCGGCTATGATGGTAATTTGATGTTCTACAAAAAAGGAGCTCTTGTTGGCGATGTATCATTCAATTACTCCGGCGATGGTTGTCATCATTTTCTGATGTCGATAAAAGATGAACTTATTCCCACTGTTATGACTAATGAAGCGGCAGATTTTTTAAAGAGTTTGCGAGAAGGGAAGGGGTGGTATTAATTTCTTGCCTCTATTGATCTTTGCTAAACAGATGAACAGCGGCGTGTTGTTTTTGGCGAAGATCGACAAGGGCTTAATTCAATAAATTTAAGTAACAGAAGAAGAACAGAATCAGAAAGAACAAGGGGCGGAGTAAGGTCGTAAAACCCAATTGACATAAAGCCATGTTAGCTGCTGTTTTTATTTTGAGAAAGTTGAACGCTGTGATTATCAGGTAATATTTTTAAGGCTTCATGGATAAACTTTGAAGGCTCATAAGTATTTTGTGTTTTATATAAAACTTCTATAATCTCATAATTTGGAGCAATCCGAAATTCATAAACATACTCAGGTTGTGCCAAATATTGTTCCTTCGAAATATTGCTAATAATATAATTATTCTCAACTAAGACGTCAAGCTGTTCTGCTTTGTCCCGATTATATTTTGAATCGGGAAAATTTTTGTCTCGGCCCATTCGAAATTTAGTTAATTCATCAAGGTAAGAAAAAGTATAATCTAGTTCAGCTAGAAATTGATTTTTCAGTATTACAAAATTGTAACCTGTCTCTAATTTTTCGTAATATCGAGATAAATAGATTTTTGATAGGATTTTCAGAAAGTCCCTGTTCAGAGCAGTAACTATTTTAGCATTTGTTTTTTCTAACAATTTAAAAAGCTTAACAGTATTGTGTTTGGCTAAGTCTATATTAACATCATTCACCAACAAATACACTTTTAAAGCTTTTTCGAGGCTGGTATTCATCAATATAGCTCCTTGATGCAAGAAATTCCCATTGAATAAATGTCTCGCAGCTAAGTATTCTTTATAGCTTACAGATTTTAAGCCGATAAAACGTTTTGCCGACTTTAGGTCAAATATTTTCTCCCCAGAAAATTCGGACATAGTTGTTATTTTATGGCAACCAACAGTTGTATTGCCGCAATTGCTGACATCAAATTTAATTGATTTTCAAGGCAAATCTATGCCAGCAAACAGCTTTTTAATATGATGTAGTAGCTGATCCTTCTATCACTTCATTCCTTCTCCTGGCTTGCCCCCTATCTACTCCCTATATATCCCTAACAGCAGTCGTACCTAGTTCATCAATCTGAGCCCTCATGGGTATTTGCATCACCTTTTAAGCATGCCGCAAGCATCAGTAAGCATCAAAACAGTATCAGGGGCAGTAGCTAATCCCTCCTTGCATCCAACGTAAACCCAACCGTAGTACCCACCGCTTCCGTACTGCGTACATGTATCGTTTGTCCGTGGGCTTCAATAATATGTTTGCAGATAGATAAGCCAAGACCGCTGCCGGTTACATCAATGCTGCGGCCTTCATCGGTGCGGTAGAATCGTTCAAACAAACGGGGCAGGTGTTTTTCATTAATGCCGATACCATCATCACTTATTTCAATCAGTATATGTTTGCCATCTGTTTTGTACATACTGGCAGTAATGGCGCCACCCTGCTTGCCATACTTAATGGAGTTTTCAATAAGGTTGATAAACACCTGTCTTATTTTTTCTTTGTCAGCAAACACCATTAGCGGAGATTCACAACCCTTTTTTATACTGCAATAAATAGTAGTGGCTTCTGCTTTTATAGATAAGCTTTCAAAAACATCCTTCACCAGTTCCTGTATCACAAAATTCTGTTTATATAAAACTAATTCACCCCGTTCCAGGCTGGATATTTCATCAAGGTCATTCAAAAGATGGGTAAGCCGGTCCACATTCTTAGAAGCTTTTTCCAGGAATTTTTTATTTACCTCAGGATTGGCCAATGCCCCGGCTAACAACGTATCAACATAACCCTGTATGGCAAACACCGGTGTTTTAAATTCATGAGAAAGGTTTTGCAAAAACTCCCGGCGAAACTGCTCATTCTGCCGTAGCAGTTCAATCTCCTGTTTGTTTTCTTCGGCCCATGCTTCCACATCTTCCTGCACTTCATCAATACTTTTTTGTGGCAGCACATATTTATAATAGGTTTCTTCTTTTTTAGTTGCCTTTGTCTGATAAATGAATTTATAAATGAGTTTAATCTTGCGGTAAATAAACCGTTCCAGCACAAATGAAATAAGAAGGTAAGCACCACCTGCAATGATAACAAATGAACCCACGGCCCACAGCCAGTTCTTCACAATAAAATAAACCAGCAGGCTCATCGGCACCGCCAGCACCAGTGCTGTGAATGCTGAAAGCTGACGTGGAGAAATATTTTTAGTGGAAAACATAATCTGTTGTCGGGTGTGAGTTGTCTGCTGTCAGTTGCATTTCAAAGGTAAAAGGATAAATCCGGACACCCGGCATCTCACACCCGTCACCTTATAACTCAAACTTATACCCCACTCCCTTCACCGTAGTAATGCAATCTACTCCCAGTTTCTGGCGGATTTTACGGATGTGTACATCAATGGTGCGGTCGCCAACTATTACATCATTGCCCCACACCTGGTTCAGTATTTCATTGCGGAGAAAAACCCGGCCGGGTTTTAAGGCTAATAAGTAAAGGAGTTCAAATTCTTTTTTAGCCAGTATCACTTCATTCTCCCTTACTTTAATGATGTAGCGTTCAGGGTCAATAGTTACATGGTCAATGGTTAGTATTCTTGCATCTGTTTTGTTTAGCCGGCGGAACAGGGCATTTACCCGGCTCAGAAAAACTTTTGGGCTGATGGGCTTGCTTATATAATCATCGGCACCGGTTTCCAGGCCTTTTATTTGTGTGCCTTCATCATTTACTGCCGTCAGGAAAATGATCAGTGTTTCTTTAAAGGCTGCCTGTGCCCGGAGCATTTGACAAACTTCTACTCCTGTCTTTTTAGGCATCATCACATCTAGTATTATCAGGTCGGGCTGGGTGCGGCGGGCTTTTTCTAATGCTTCATCGCCATCTTTGGCAGTAATTACTTCGTAGCCTTCATTAGAAAGATTGTATTTCAATATTTCAAGAATATCCGGTTCGTCGTCTGCTATCAGCACCTTTCGGCCCTTGGTTTCCATGAAATGATAAGTTTTCGCAAACCTAATTGGAAATTGGGTGGCAGGGAAATTTAGGGGGGCTTGTTTACTTAGACTTAATGATAAATTAACCTGCCGGGTTCAGGTGAAATATTTTAATTGGAGTACAAACAGCTAAATAGACCCTAAATCCGTCTATCTCAATATAAAAGCTGGAGAACCCCCATTTAATTCCAGCTTAGTAACTTTGAGCCACGATCCTTATGACAGCAATTACTAAATACCTTATTCTACCGTCTTTTTTTCTTGGTCTGTGCCAGGCGGTTTCTGCGCAGCTTTCCTTTGCATCTGGCACTACCACCAGCACCCAGAACTGCAAGCCTCCCAAAAACAGGGAACTTTTTCATGACTATATTGATGTCCAGCAAAAACTTATCCTGAAATCGGACGGGAAAAATGATAACCAATACACACCATCGGCTGATGAAGAAATTAATTTTTTGCTTACTCAATCATTAGTAAACAAGGTGGATGCATTGCAATGCAAGATAGAGGCCGACACATTACTAAAAGACCAGAGCAGGGTACGATACCTGCGGGGCATTGAGTACCTCCTGAAGTTCTTCACCGGTAACACTAAATCTAAAAAAATAAAACCGGTTATTTTGTCAGATATACTGGTGGCATATGAAAAATGTGTGCAACTGGATAAAGAAGGTAAGTCAATCGAAAACATAATCAGGCAACTCCCTTATGAAACCGCTTACTCCGTTATAAGAGCCGATAACAGCACCTTTGAAAAAAACAGTGGCTACAAAGCAGCTATGCAGGCAGTAGTGCTTAAATATTGTGTCCTTTACCCTGATAAAACCTTACCTATATTGAGGGATAACCCTGATATGCCATTTGCAGACAGTTTGATAAAGGCTATCTCACAGAAGTATCCAAAACAGTTGTATGATTATTCACAGGCCAATAATAAGCTGGGCTTCACGATTAGAAATATAACAGATGATATTTTTATCAAGACCATCGTTAAGATGTCTAAGAGTAAAAGCGGTCAGCAGTACTTTGTTTTCCTGGACAATATTTTAAAAGGAAAAATAACGATTGAGGAAATTGATGCGGCTAAAGTTGACTCTGTGCTTTATTATAAGTTAATGGTAAAAACAATGCTGGAATACACCGGCAGGGCTATTAATAAGGATACTGCTATTGAATTTAATGGCCTGAGGGAAAGGCTGGAGAAAAAAGCAAGAGAAAATTTTGTCAATGTCATTAATGGCCTGCACAATGAAAATACAGAGTTTCGTTTCAGATCTATTCAGCCGTTAAGTGCGGAGGAATTATATTACCTCGCTGTAGCTGCAGACGGGTCCATCTATACTTCCAGTTTTGTAAAAGGAGTTTACCCGTTGATGATGAAAAAGATCAATAACCGGGGCGACTCCTTGCTCATGTTATTGCATTTTGATAAGTACAGGAGGTTTATCAAGATGGCGGCAGGCTTTAATATGCTGAGTAATTTCTTAAGTACGTTTCCACCGAAAAAGTCAGCCGTAGATGAAAGTGATGCGGAGAAACTAATGAAAGCCTTTGTAGGAAAACTGGAGCAGGGCACCGCTTTGGAAGATGGGGTGGATGTGGCAGATTCTTATGCCAGCATTGTAGAAACCATCAAGCCGTTGGCCAATGAGATGCTGAAAAATATTCAGGATAATTATCAGCGAAATGAAAAAATGGGTAATAAAAGAGGGATAGCTATTTATAAAATTCTCAATAACCTTTTTCTTTCTGCCGATTCCACCAATAAAATTGACCTTACAAAAGAATTGGGTATTCCACCGGTGTATGGAGTGCCTTTTAATGCACTGGCAAATGATAGTGGCAGGATTATTATACAGGTATTTATTTATGGTGACAAGGATGGCATGGGTGTTTTCCCAAGTATTCTGAATTTGTTTGGCAATGCAAACTGGAAAACTGACCGTAGTAATCCGCAATGGGTTACCATTACATCTTTAAAAGGGAAACCTGTTTCTATCTACCTGAACAAACCGCTGCCAGAAGAAAAAAATGAAGATGCAAAAGCACAGGAAGCCTTGTGCAAGTACCTGGAGAGTAATAAACTTTATCCCACCGTTACAGTAAACCGTGGGCACAGCTATAATGCACCTTATACCATTGAGCAAATGTTTTCGACATCAAAGATTGTCTTCATGGGCTCCTGTGGTGGTTACCGGTCTATTCATGATATTCTGGAGAAAGCCCCGGATGCACATATTATCGGTACCAAACAAATAGCAGATGCACCGGTTAATAATCCATTTTTACAACTGCTGGGCGAAAAACTCAGGGAGGGCAGTAATATTGACTGGATACCCTTCTGGAAAGAATTGCGGATAAAAGCACCCGATAAAATATTCGAAGATTATGTTCCGCCTTATAAAAATCTCGGAGCATTATTTATTAAGGCTTACAAGATTGCAATGGGTGAATAATGACAGGAGGTTATATATTATAGCTTGCTTCTGTCTAAATTTGCCCCTTCTTTAATCACTTCACTTTGTCAGAACCCAAAAAGAGTTTTTTTGATGTTGCACTTCTCCGGAGAGTGTTTCAATATGCAGCACCGTACAAGAAAAAATTTTATCTGTCGGTCGCACTGGCTATTCTGCTGGCCATCATAACACCGGTAAGGCCCTATCTTATTCACCTGACGGTTGATAAATACATAGCAAATTCAGTAACGGCTATGCTGATTAATATTACGCTGATTCAAATTGGATTGTTACTGGTAGAAACGGCCATGCGGTTTCTCTTTTCTTTTACAACAGCATTACTCGGACAGTCGGTAGTAAAAGATTTACGGGTAGATACCTACAAAAAAATAATGGGACTTAATCTTTCACAGTTTGACAGAACACCGATAGGAACATTAACCACCAGAACGATTAACGACATTGAATCTATCAATGATATTTTTTCTGATGGGCTGGTACCGATTATTGCTGACTTGCTTTCTATTATTTGTGTATTATGCGTTATGTTCTGGATGGATTGGCGGCTTACTTTCATTGCATTAATTCCTTTCCCGGTTATTATTCTTGCCACCTATTATTTTAAAACCAGCATCAACCGCTCTTTTTTTAAAGTAAGAAATGCGGTGGCTAGTCTCAATGCCTTTGTACAGGAACATTTAACCGGTATGGCAATCGTTCAGGCATTTGCGTCGGAAGAAAGGGAATTGGCGAAATTTACTAAAATAAATAAGGAACACCGTAATGCTAATATCAGGGCAATTTTTGCCTATTCTGTTTTCTTTCCGATAGTGGAGATAGTGTTGGCATTGGCAATCGGCCTGGTGGTTTGGTTCACCGCAAAAGAAGCATTGCGACTCGAGGAAAACAAGCAGGGTGTTTTAATGTCCTTTATACTTTTTCTCAATCTTTTATTCCGGCCTCTCCGGGTGCTGGCCGATAAGTTCAACATATTACAAATGGGCATCATTGCCAGCGAAAGGGTTTTTAAGGTGCTTGACAATAAAGACTATGCGGATGATAAAGGGGATTACTCACCTGAAACAGTAAAAGGAAAAATCGAATTTGAAAAAGTATGGTTTGCTTACAACGAGGAGAATTATGTATTAAAAGATTTGAATTTTGTAGCAAACCACGGAGAAACGATTGCCATTGTTGGCCATACAGGAAGTGGAAAAACGACCATCATCAGTTTGTTGAACCGGTTATATCATATTCAGAAAGGGCAGATAAAAATCGATGATGTCAATATCGAAAAATATAAACTCGATATTTTGAGAAAAAATGTGGGTATAGTGTTACAGGATGTTTTTCTATTCTCCGGTTCTGTGATGGATAATATTACTTTACGGAACCCGGATATTTCCAATGAGCAAGTGATTGAAGCGGCAAAAATGATTGATATGCATGACTTTATTATGCGGCTGCCCGGCGGTTACGATTATAACGTAATGGAAAGAGGGGCAACCCTGTCGCTGGGGCAGCGGCAATTATTATCGTTCATCCGGGCCTTATTATACAATCCTTCTATTTTAATACTGGACGAAGCCACTTCTTCGGTAGATACAGAAAGCGAAATGCTGATTCAGCATGCCATTGACACCTTAATTAAAGGACGGACGTCAATAGTGATTGCTCACCGGCTTTCTACTATCCGCAAAGCCAGTAAAATAATTGTGCTGGATAAAGGGGAAGTTAAAGAAATGGGAACCCATGATGAACTGTTGCAAAAGGGTGGTTTTTATAGTAAATTGCATGAGCTGCAGTTTGAAAAATCTTCTTCGAAAATAGGTTAGCAGATAAGAAATTTTGTAATTTACATGTATGAAAGAGGCAGATAAAAACATAGAGGTTTTAATAGTCGAAGAACCGGCTGCTCCATATATGAAAACCTTTTCATCTCAGGAGGAAGCGGAAAGATATAATATGATTCAGGATCTTGAAAAGTCTGATATGGAAAAATTTCAGTCTTTTTGCAGCATGTTGCGTATGGAAAGAATATATAGTCGTGCCAAAATTTATGATATGAAGGATATAAAGTAAGTATTGCTTATGGATATTCTTAATGAAGGGTTGTTGGAATTTTGGAAATCCTTAAATAAGTATAATGTTGCTTTTTTAATGGTAGGTGGCTTTGCAGTTAGATTTAACGGATTTAGCAGGGCTACAGAAGATGTTGACCTTTGGTTAAAAGATAATAAAGAAAATCGCCAAAATTTCAGAAAAGCTTATGCAGAATCCGGTTATGGGGATTTCGCCTCTTTTGAAACCATGCAGTTTGCACCCGGTTGGACCCAGTTTTACATAGCCGACGGAATAATTCTTGATATAATGACTTCTATGAAAGGGCTTGAAAATAAATCATTTGACGAATGTTACAATCAGGCCCGGATTGCTGATTTAGATGGTGTAAAAGTTCCTTTTTTGCACATTAATGACTTGTTAGCCAATAAAAAAGCGGTAGCAAGACCAAAGGATCAACTCGATGTAATTGAACTCGAGAAAATAAAAAAATACCTGGAAGAAAAAGGGCAAGAGTAAGCCTGCTTTTTCAAGGTTTTTAAACCTCACCCCCTTATCTTTGCCGCAAATTTAGGATGGGTATGATCTCAGGACGTTTAAAATCCTTATTGGTAGCGGCTTTCAGCATATTTTTTATAACTATTTCTTTGCCAGTTTTAGCTCAGGAAGAGCATGAAAAACAAGGTCAGCCGGCAGAGCAGCATGGTGAAGAAAAAAAGCCAAAATTATTTGATGCTAACGAGGTCATTTTTGGTCACATTATGGACGGTCATGAGTTCCACTTCATGTCTTATGGTCCAAAAGAGCATCAAAAACATGTTACTGTTCCCCTGCCTGTAATTCTTTACTCTCCTCAAAGAGGTCTTACCACTTTCATGTCGTCTAAATTCCATCATGGACATGAAAGCTACAAAGACTATATGGTGCTCACTGAACATAACCGGGCAGAATTAGGCTTGGACCCGAAAAAATATTTCATAGGCTCCATTGTTCCGGTTAAGGATGGCAAATTTGACCCTACTGTAAAAGTGTACGATATTTCTCTTACCCGCAACGTAGTACAAATGATATTGGCGTTAGTTGTTCTGGTTTGGATAATGCTGTCGGTGGCTAAGCGTTACAAAAAAGGCGAAGGCGTTACTTCTGCACCAAAAGGAATGCAGAACACTATCGAAACGGTAGTGAATTTTGTAAAAGACGAAGTGGCAAAGCCAAACCTGGGTCATAAATACACAAAGTATTTGCCGCTACTGCTCACTATCTTTTTCTTTATCCTTATTAATAACATTTTTGGTTTGATACCTGGTTCGGCTAATGTTACCGGAAATATTGCCTTCACATTGGTATTGTCGCTGGTTTCGTTTGTGGTAATCATGTTCAGCACCAATAAACATTATTGGGCGCACATTTTTAACCCACCAGTACCCATGGGGGTGAAACCTATTCTTGTTCCGGTAGAAATATTAGGAGTGTTCACCAAACCATTTGCATTGATGATAAGGTTGTTCGCCAACATGGTGGCCGGTCACATCCTTATTATTTGTTTGATTTCATTGATTTTTATTTTAGGAGCATTGAATCAATATGTAGGTCTTGGGTTTGCGCCGCTGTCAATTGGCTTTACTGTATTTATTTATTTCATTGAAATATTAGTTGCTTTCTTGCAGGCATTCATCTTTACTAACCTGACGGCGGTTTTCATCGGCCAGGCTTTTGAAGGCGAGCATCATGCAGAAGAAGCACATCATTAATAACGTCCTTTTTTAATCAATATAAAATCACAATTATGGATTTATTTCTTTTAGCAGACATGGCAAATGCAGGTGGTGCAATTGGAGCTGGTCTGGGTGCAATCGGAGCTGGTATTGGTATTGGCCAAATCGGTAAAGGTGCCCTGGAAGCTATTGCCCGTCAGCCGGAAGCTATCAATGACATCAGAAGCAACATGATCCTTACTGCCGCACTGGTAGAAGGAGCTGCGTTGTTCTCTATCATCATTGGTTTCCTTGCAATGGTGCTCTAAAAAACTACTGCATTCAATGCACAGGGCGGAGAATGCAGTTTTACTTTGACTTTAATTAGCGACGAATAAATTTTTTTCTATGCAATTACTTACACCATCATTTGGTTTGCTTATCTGGACAATGCTGGCTTTCCTGATCGTATTTTTTATTCTGAAAAAATTCGCCTGGCCTGCTATTGTTGGCGGATTGAAGAAAAGGGAAGAAACTATTGCTGAATCATTGGCCACAGCGGAAAAGATAAAAGCTGAAATGGCACAAATGAAAAATGAAAACGAAGTAATACTGGCTTCTGCCCGTGAAGAAAGAGGAAAGCTGTTGAAAGAGGCAAGAGAGACAAAAGACAAAATCATCAACGAAGCAAAAGAGCAAGCCAAAATTGAAGCCAATAAAATACTGACAGAAACACAGGCTGCCATCAATGCACAGAAAATGGCTGCACTGACAGAAGTAAAAAACCAGGTAGGGAAGTTAGTAATAGAGGTGAGTGAAAAAGTGCTGAGAAAAGAATTAGGAAACAAAGAAGCCCAGGAAGCACATATTAAAGGGCTGGTTGACGAAGTAAAAATGAATTAAAAACAGTTATGAGTTATTAGCTGCGAGATGCGGGTTTAGTCGCCCCATCTCGTAACTCGCAACTCACAGCTCGAAGCTTAAGAATATGCCCAATCCACGTTTAGCAACGAGATACGCCAAATCACTGATTGATCTTGCCATTGAAAAAGGTGAGTTGGAAAATGTGTTTGCAGATATGCAATGGCTGAGTGGCGTTTGCAAAAGCAACAAGGATTTTGTAAACCTGTTGCGCAGCCCCATCATTAAAGGCGATACTAAGAAGAAGATATTGGAAGCTGTCACTACGGGTAACATCAGCGAAATGACGGCTGCCTTCAACAGGCTGCTTATTACAAAAGGCCGGGAGAGTAATTTACCGGAAATCAGCAATGCTTTCATTACCGCATACAAAGCGAAGAAAAATATTCAGACTATTAAGTTGACAACTGCTACTCCCATCTCTGATGCAGTTAGAAATGCAATTATATCGCAGGTAAAAAAATCGGCAGGTTTTCAGAATGTAGAATTGGAAGAAAAAGTGGATGCAGATATTATTGGGGGATTTGTATTACAGGCAGGAGATAAACTCGTTGATGCGAGTATATCTTATGATTTAAAAACCATCGCCAAGCAATTTGAGAACAACGACTTTATTTATAAAGTGAGATAATAAAAACAGATAAACAAAATAATATGGCAGAGATTAAACCAGATGAAATATCAGCGATACTGCGTCAGCAGTTAAGCAACTTTAACGCCGGTGCAGATTTGGAAGAGGTGGGTACCGTGTTGCAGGTAGGTGATGGTATTGCCCGGGTATATGGATTGGGCAATGTTCGCTATGGTGAACTGGTAGAATTTGAAAGCGGTGTAAAAGCTATCGCTTTGAACCTCGAAGAAGATAATGTGGGTGTGGTATTGATGGGTGAAAGCAAAGGAATTAAAGAAGGTTCAAAAGTAAAACGCACCGGGCAGATCGCTTCTATCAAAGTAGGAGAAGGAATGGTGGGCCGTGTGGTAAATAC
>JANNCC010000371.1:0-7152 GCA_031386125.1 Chitinophagaceae bacterium | reverse complement strand
CTATAAAGCCCCTTTGCTAAAAGCATTGGACGGATTAAATAAAGCGGCTGTAGATGTTTGTAATTATTTTGATAAAAACGTAACAAGAGTAACCGCTACTTTAGGTTGGGAACAAGAATATTTTGTAATAGATGAAGCATTGTTTAATGCAAGACCTGATCTGGTAATGACAGGAAGAACTGTGTATGGTCATAATTCTGCCAAGAACCAACAATTAGAAGATCATTACTTCGGCTCTATTCCCGAAAGAGTGTATGCCTACATGAGAGATTTTGAAACTGAATCATACAAATTAGGTATACCCCTTCGTACAAGGCATAATGAAGTAGCACCTGCACAGTTTGAGTGTGCGCCGATATTTGAAGAAGTAAGTGTAGCAGTTGACCACAACTCGTTGCTTATGGATGTAATGGAAAGAGTGGCCCGCAGACACAACTTAAGAGTGTTATTACATGAAAAACCATTTGCCGGTATCAATGGCAGTGGCAAACATAACAACTGGAGTATGGCAACTGATACGGGAGTTAATCTTTTAGCTCCTGGTAAAACGCCAAAGACAAACCTGATGTTCCTGACTTTCTTTGTGAACACTATCAAAGCAGTACATGATTATGCAGATATTTTGAGAGCATCCATTGCTTCTGCACCTAACGACCACCGTCTTGGCGCCAATGAAGCACCACCTGCTATCATTTCTGTTTTCATTGGACAATATCTTTCAAAAGTATTGAACGATGTAAAAGAAAGAGTATCTGATAAAATGGATGAAACAGATGAGAGCCTGTTGAAGATAGATATCCACAAAAGTATTCCTGAACTGTTAATGGATAATACTGACCGTAACCGTACGTCACCATTTGCCTTTACCGGCAATAAATTTGAATTCCGTGCTGTGGGCTCTACGGCCAACTGTGCTAACCCGATGACGGTGCTTAATACCATAATGGCAGATACACTAAAACAATTCAAAAAAGAAGTGGATGAACTGATTGGCAAAGGCGAGAAAAAAGAAATTGCTATTATGCAAATTATCCGTCAATACATTATGGTCAGTGAGAAAGTTTTGTTTGAAGGAGATGGCTATAGCGAAGCATGGGCAAAGGAAGCAGAAAAAAGAGGCTTAGCCAATGTAAAAACCACTCCACTTGCTCTTGATGCAATGGTAACAGAAAAGGCCAAGAAGTTATTCGAAAGCAATAAAATTTACACCCACAGCGAACTAGAAGCAAGACATGAGATAGAACTGGAAAAGTATATAAAGAAAGTACAGATTGAAAGCCGCATTATGGGTGAGCTGGCTACCAGTCATGTGTTGCCCGCTGCTATCCGCTATCAGAACCTGCTTGCCAATAATATTAAAGGCTTGAAAGATGCAGGATTGGCAGAAACATCATACAATAACCAGAAACAGATATTGGAAAAAATATCGGAGCATATTAACAAAACAAGTGACCTAGTAGAAAAAATGATTGGAGCAAGAAAGGTTTGTAACAATATGGGCGACACCCGTTCTAAAGCCATTGGCTACCAAAGCCAGGTGAAGGATGTGTTCTTTGATGAGATCCGTTACAATGTTGACAAACTTGAATTACTGATTGATGACAGGGAATGGTATTTACCTAAATACAGAGAAATGCTTTTTCTCAGATAATTATACTGTTTGCATATCTGCGACAACCGCCTTGCTAACTACGAGAACATACCGGAACCACTTGGCTTTATCCGCTGTCATCATTCCTACCTCGTTAATCTGGAAAAAATTCAGCGCTACGATAAAGGAGATATTAGCTCCCTCGTACTGGAAGGCAACCACCATGTGCCGCTTTCACAACGAAAAAGAGATACTATTCTAAAACTATTGGAAAGTAAAGCCTGACTTTACCCTTGAATTTTACATTGATGACGCAATCTTTATAAAATACCCCTTTCTCGGTATTGGTTACTACCTCTTTGTTTCTGTACATTTAGGCAATAAACCAGTAGTAATGAAAAAAGAAACTCCCCCTTCCAGATGCCTGAGAGGTTATGCTTTTGATCCTTCTATGTCGCTTGAGCTGGATACAGTTGGTATCAATGAGATAACATATAAAATTTCCTGGGAAGATGATCTTAAACCCGGCCCTGAAGGGGAGTATGTGAAAGTATTAGACAGGGACCCTGCCAGCAATGCATTTTATAAACCTGTAAATCTGGATGAAAAAGAAATTCTTGCCAACGATGGACTGACTCCAAGTGTTAGCAATCCACAATTTCACCAGCAAATGGTGTATGCCGTAGTAATGAACACCATTAAAAATTTTGAAAAAGCTATAGGCCGTAAGGTACAGTGGAGTTCGAAAAAAATAAGGCCAGGTAAAAGGAAAGATTTTCTGCATGAATATGTTCAAAAATTAGTTATCTACCCACATGCCGTAAGAGAAGCCAACGCTTATTACTCTGCAGAAAGAAAAGCATTATTATTTGGGTATTTCAGCGCCACACCAGCCAGTGATGACCTGCATATGCCGGGCAGCATTGTTTTCTCTTGTCTCTCACATGATATTATTGCACATGAAACTACACATGCCATTCTGGATGGAATGTTTTCCCGGTACATGGAACCCACACATCCTGATGTGGCTGCCTTTCATGAAGGCTTTGCAGATATTGTGGCTTTGTTCCAGCATTTTACTTTTACTGATGTACTAAAGCATCAGCTTGCCAAAACAAGAGGAACTTTTAATGCTGAAACATTATTAGGGCAACTGGCCGTTGAATTTGGAAAAGCGTCGGGTGAGCATGGCAGCCTGCGGGATGCTATTGGCAAGCTGGATGAAAACAATAAATGGCAAAGGGCTAAAGCGGATACCAATTCCTACCGTGAACTTTTCGAATGTCATGACAGGGGCTCTATCCTGGTAGCAGCGGTATTTGATGCCTTCATAAATATTTATAACCAACGATCTGCTGATTTAATTCGCATTGCCACCGGAGGCAGTGGAGTACTGCCACAAGGAGAAATTAATACCGACCTCATCAACCGTCTTGCTATTGAAGCATCAAAAACTGCTTCGCATATTTTAAATATGTGCATCCGTGCATTGGATTATTGCCCGCCAGTTGATATTACATATGGGGATTATCTTCGGGCCATTATTACTGCAGATGCGGAGTTACTGGCAGATGACAATCGCAATTACCGTATTGCTTTTATTGATTCATTTCGTAAAAGAGGTATCTATCCTGAAGGTGTTACGAATTTATCTGTTGAAACCTTAGCCTATACAGCGGAAGAGCAACCGGAAGATTTTGAAAAATTTGCTGCCACCCTCAACAAATTCCTGCGGAGCTTTAAGAATGCAATGGCCTATAAAACCAACCGGCGGGAAATATTTGAAGACACTAAAAAATTTATTAGTTTTCGAGAAACTGAAATAGATGGTCAGAAAATTACCGGCCTTCATGAATATATTTTTCAGGAAGCTATCAACAAAAAAGAAAACAATTTCCTGTTTGAAAAATTAACTGGATTGATTTTTTCTGATAAGTATGCTGATTTTAAAATCCGTCAATCATCCAAAGGAGGCCCAGCTATTGAGATACATGATATAAGACTGAACAACAGGGTAAGCCCCAATGGTTCGGTACAAAATCAGGCCATCATTACCCTTGGGCAACGTTGTGGCGTAAAAGTGGAGCATGATGAGGAAAAGAATGAATACATCACCTCTATTTTTGCCCTGAATGGAAAAAAAGAAAATGAAGCCGGCTGTTTTATCTTCCGTGGTGGCTGCACACTTATCTTCGATCTGAACACACTGAAATTAAAATATGTAATTTCCAAACCCATCATTGATGTAAGCAACCTTTCTCCCCGCAATAAAAAATATGACCTGAACCGCAACAGGGCCATTATGCAGTACCGATCAAGTTTTGGCGACTATGCAGAACTAACCGGCTTGACAGGGCTGCGAAATATGGTGGAACCATTTGCACATATTCACAAACATAAAATTATTGAAGCATGAGCCTTGTAGATACCATTAAAATAAGAATGTACAACACCGGGTCAGTCGGCGATTGTTTCCTCTTGTCATTTCAAAAAGGAGGTGTTACCACATTTAATATGTTGATTGACTGTGGCGGATTCAATACAAGCAAAGCCACTATTACTGCCTGTGTCAGTGATATAAAAAATACCATTGGCAATAATAGCCTTGACCTGGTAGTACTCACCCATGAACATGAAGATCATGCCAGTGGCTTTAATGAAGCCCGGGCTGTTTTCGATACCATTGAATTTAAGAAAGTGTGGATGAGCTGGGCCGAAAACAATAAAGATCGCATAGCAAAAAAACTGTTTGAAGAAAAAGGTAAGAAACTGAAAGCCCTTGTCGCCACCCTTACTCAACAGCAGCAGCGATTACAGCGGCTCTCCCGTTCCAATGAAGAGGTGGCGGGTTTTAAACGAACGCTGGAATTGCGTAAAAAAAATGTGACAGACACCCTTGAATTGCTCCGCTTTGAAAGTGGAATTGGAATGACAAGAGCGGCAAAAGGATTAAAGGTTAGTGATGCAATGGAATATGTGAGAGGCAAATCAAAACTAAAGCTGAAAACAAAAATGTATAAAAAGCCAGGACAGGTTATACATGGAAGCAACGAACTACCGGGTGCTGAGGGGCTAAAATTTTTTATTCTTGGGCCCCCGTATGATGAAGAACTGACGGGTATTAAAAATGATCAGGATCATAACGAGATGTATTCACTTACCCGTCATCTGGCAATGTCAGGAAGGGATATGCAACTAAAAGCTATTACTGATCTGTCCCGTGGCAACCAGGCCTCTCCTTTTAGTAAAAAATATGAAGTGGTTGGAAAAGAAAAAGCTAACCTAATGAAAGAATACAACAGCAGCAGATTAAAATGGCGGCAAATCGAAGAAGACTGGCTGGACTCTTCCGACGAACTAGCTATTGCCCTTACCGATTTTGTCAACAATACCAGCCTTGCTTTTGCCATTGGGTTTGAGAACAGCGATAAAGTGCTGCTGTTTCCTGCGGATGCGCAATCGGGCAACTGGATGTCATGGCATAACGATGTGGTGAAAGATGCATTGGTTCGTAACGGTGGCCGTGATGCAGATTCGTTATTGAAAAGTACTGTATTTTATAAAGTCGGCCACCATGGAAGCCACAATGGAACGGCTTCAAAAAGCGGACTTGAAAAAATGCCGGATAAGGGCATGATAGCGTTTATGCCGCTGCAAAAAGATAAAGTACCATTTGTGTGGGACAGGGAAGGAAAAAATTTTCCCGCCATGCCGCTGTATGAAAAACTAATTGACAAAACCAGCGGTGCCATCATCCGCAGCGATGAAGGAGTGATAAAACACCAACGGGCAAAAGATCTGAGGGATCAAAACCTGGATGCAGCTATGCGAACTAAACTTGCTAATGCTTCGGCTAATCCGCTTTATCATGAGTGGGAAGTGAAGTTATGAGGATAGGCTTTAAATCAGTGGTGTTGCTGTAGTGAAAAGATGTCTTATGCTCACTCTTCTTCTATTCCATTATTTCGATGGAAGTTTGCGGGCATTGGACAGGTAGTCAGTCACCGCTTCTTCCATATCCACTTCCATCAGGTTGGATAGGGTTAATAACCACATCAATACATCAGCAAATTCTTCTTTTGCATTCTGCTTATTGCCGCTGGCTATGGCAGAAGAAAGCTCTCCCACTTCTTCATGAAACCATAAAGCAGTGTGATAGATACCTCTGTTACTATCTGTTTTAAAATATCGTTCCCTTACTATTTGTTGCAGTGTTGAAATTTCCATGCTACTATAATTTTAGAAATGTCCGATTATCATTCTTCCATTATTTGTTTTGGTACTGCCCTGCTCCCACTATATAATTCATATTCAAGCAAACGGCAATCAATGGTACTGGTATAAAACTCTATGCGGCGTTTGGCTTTCAATCCAATTTTTTTTGCCAACTCAAGGTTGCCAGTAAAGACATATCCAAAATAGCCGCCACATTTCTTTTTCATAAAATCACCAATACGGGCATAAGTTTCTTCCAATTCTCGCACCTCTCCCAGCCGTTCCCCATATTCCGGGTTCACATAAAAAATACCGGGAACATCCGCAGGTATTTCGGTAGTCGCAAAATCACAAACAGCAAAATCAATAAGGTTAGCTACTCCTGCAGCCACAGCATTTTTCTTAGCATTCTCAATTGCTCTTTCACTATAATCAGTAGCGATGATCCGAAGCCCGGGTACATCTATAATTTGTTGTTCCAACAAAGCGTCTTCCTTCAAATAAACCGCTTCGTCATATCCCTGCAGGTGCATAAAAGCATAGTTGGTTCTGAATAACCCCGGTCGTCTGTTGGTAGCAATCATGGCTGCTTCAATAGCCAGTGTAGCTGAGCCACACATTGGATTCACAAATGGGGATTTTCTATTCCACCGGGTAGCATAGATTGTGGCAGACGCTAATGCTTCCAGCATCGGTGCCTGTCCGGGTATTTTCCGGTAGCCATGCCGGCCCAAAGAATCGCCGGAGGTATCAATAAATATTTCAGCGGTTTCGTTTTTCCAAAATAAGTGTATAACAGCACCTGTCAATTCAGAGCCTGTCGATGGTCTTGAGCCTCTTTTATCTCTCAGCCTGTCCACTATGGCATCCTTTACCCGCAGGTTAGCAAACATGCTATTATTAATGGTTGGATTATTTACATTACTGGTAATGGAAAAATAACCCGGGTCGGGTAAAATGTTTTCCCATGGATATTCAACCAGGCCTTTATAAATAGCGTCAGCATTTTCTGCCTTAAATTGTTTCAGGCTGTATAAAACCTGGCTGGCACAGCGAAGATTGAGGTTTAGCTTTATGCAATCGTTAAGAGTGCCAGTAAGCCGTACACCAGTAATAAATGTTTCGTCTAAATCAAATCTGAGTTCTCTAACTTCCTGCTCCAAGTATGGAGAAAGCCGTTTTGGACAAGTAATAATAATATCCCCTTTATCAGTATATAAATTCATGCAGGTGTTAAAGATAAACTTTATGTCAGGATGCTGCCTATAAGTTTATATTGCCGGGTGCGTTGGCCGTTCCAGCAGCCCTGGCCGTCGCCGACATCGTGGTTGCCGGTGAAATCGGGG
>JANNCC010000257.1:0-47434 GCA_031386125.1 Chitinophagaceae bacterium | reverse complement strand
CCGAAATGATACGGCAGGGAAAAGTGGATATTATCAGCTGCACCGGTGCCAATCTGGAGGAAGATGTAATGAACCTGGTGGCACATTCCAAGTACAAAAGAATTCCTAACTACCGTGACCTGACTCCGGAGCAAGAGTGGGAGCTTTTAGAAAATCATTACAACCGTGTAACCGACACCTGCATTCCTGAAGAAGAAGCATTTCGCCGCTTACAAAAACATTTGGTGAAACAATGGGTGGATGCCGAAGCAAAAGGCGAACGATATTTTCCGCATGAGTTTTTATATAAAACTGTTTTAAGCGGTGAGCTGGAACAGTACTATGAAATAGATCCCAAGGATAGCTGGATAGTGGCAGCGGCAGAAAAAAATATTCCCATCGTAGTACCAGGCTGGGAAGACAGTACTACCGGAAACATTTTTGCCAGCTATGTGGTGAAAGGAGAATTAAAAGCCAGTACTGTTAAAAGCGGTATTGAATACATGGTATGGCTGACAGAGTGGTATCGTAACAACTCATCTGGCAAAGGAGTTGGTTTCTTTCAGATTGGCGGCGGTATAGCCGGTGATTTTCCGATATGTGTAGTGCCGATGATGTACCAGGACCTGGAATGGCATGATGTGCCGTTCTGGAGTTATTTCTGCCAGATAAGCGATAGCACCACTTCTTATGGTTCTTATTCCGGTGCGGTGCCGAATGAAAAAATAACCTGGGGCAAATTGGATATTAAAACACCTAAGTTTATTGTAGAGAGTGATGCCACCATTGTGGCGCCGCTGATTTTTGCCTGGGTGCTGGGTTGGTAAATAAATAAATTGACAAAAGAAAAAACATAGGCTGCCAGTTACCCGCAGCCTTTCATATAATAGCTAACAATTTTCTTGAGCAATTTAATATGAACCCTCAATTTCCTCAATTATCATGGTAATCAGGAATATAAATGTAACAACTAAATAAAGTATCGATAATCCCCGTTTTGATTCAATAAGGTTAGTAAAAGTGTTAACCACATTCCATTTAAGCCTGCTAAAAAATATTGTAACCCAGGAGGCTGTTCCCGGGGAGTTGCCAGTTTTATTGTTTTTGAATCCTTCCATTTTCATTTACCTGACTATTAAATTAGCTAATATTTGGTTATAAATAAAACCCCGTCTCATTTAAAACGAGACGGGGTTTATTATATAGTGAAAGGTATGGATCAATGCCTGCGATCTCTCCGGTCTTCCCGGCGATCTCTTACGTCTTCTCTTCTGTCCCGCATATCTTCCTGACGGTCTCTTACATCTTCTCTGCGGTCACGGACATCTTCTAACCTGTCGAATATGCCTCCGTTATGTCTTGCATCACGGATGTCTTCCCGGCGGTCTCTTACATCTTCCCGGCGATCTCTTACATCTTCGCAGCGGTCTTTGCAGTCTTCAATACGATCATAAGATGGGCGACGCTGTGCATTCGCTGTATTAATGCTGGCAAAGACAAGAAAGAAAAAACCTGTGAGTAATAAAGCTTTTGCTATTTTTTTAGTTTTCATACATCTTTTTTAAGGCTATAAAATTTAATTACAAAACGATAGACCAGAACTATTGTGGTGGGTTTAACGTAAAGTAAAAACCCCTTCGGTTTGAAAGGGGTTTTTATTTTTAAGCCTTTAATTCCTTTTTTATCCGGTGGGCTTCCCGGGCATTTTGAAACCCGGCTATCAGTAAATAAACGAGAATAGCTTTGCCAAGCCAGCCACTTACTGCCCCACCGCCATCGGTGATGGCAATTATATATATCCAGATACCCACAATAATAATAGCAGCTATTACCATTGCCAGCATTGGTTCTTTCAGAGCTAAAAAAGCAAGGCCCACCAGCACTGCTGGAACAACTGCTATGTATAAAATTGTGTCTGCAGTTACAAGATCAACAGCCAGTAGTGCTAACAGGTCAAAAAGGAAAATTACGGCGGCTATGGTAAAAAGTTTATTCCTGGTCTTGCGGATTTCTATTGCCAGAATTTCTTTTTGGGTATCCTGGTAGCCATCATAGATTCCGGAAACAATATTTTCTTCCTCCTTGTGTTCATTCATAGCAGGTGCTTTTGTTCTATGAATATAGAAATAAAAAGAGAATTACCGACAGATCAGAAGCCTTTAGGTTTATCTAATTTCAAATCCCTTTTCAGCATATCATTTCGGTTAGCCATTTCCCAGGCAGTATAAAAAACCAATTGAGCTCTTTTTGCCATCATCGGGTAATTTATTTTATCAGGAGTATCTGTTGGCCGATGATAGTCTGCATGGGTGCCATTGAAATAAAAAATAATGGGAACACCTTTTTCAGCAAAATTATAATGGTCGCTGCGAAAATAAAAACGATTAGGATCGTTGGGGTCATTATACTTACGATCTAATTTCATTTTCAGGTATGTGCTGTTTACCTGGTCGGTGATGGGGGCCAGGTCAGTACTTAGTTTATCATCACCGATTATATATACATAATTGGTGGAGTCGGCATTCTTCATATATTCTGTGCCGGTGCGGCCAATCATATCAATGTTCAGGTCAACAGATGTTTTCTCCAACGGATAAACTGGGTGGTTGGAATAATACTCACTTCCCCACAATCCTTTTTCTTCGCCGCTTACGGTCATAAATAAGATACTGCGGCGGGGACCATTGCCTGCTTTCTTTGCTTCCACAAATGCCTGTGCCAGTTCAAGTATGCCGGTAGTGCCGCTGCCATCATCATCTGCCCCGTAATTAATAACAGTGTCGTTTCTCTTACCGATATGATCGTAGTGAGCTGTCAGTACAACAAATTCATCTTTTTTATCAGTGCCTTCCAAAAAGCCGAGTACGTTAGAAACATAGGTTGTCTTTGAAGCTTTGGAATAATCCATATCTATTTCTGCCGGATAGGTTTTTGCAGTAAGAGAACCTGCTTTCATCTTATCCATAATATTAGTTTCATCTTCTGCCATAATTCTTGCTGCTGCACCGGGCGATATGGTGAAAGTAAAAACTGGTTGCGAGGCTTTGTATCCGTTCATACTCCAGTTGCTGTTCATACTTATTGTTTTGCGGGGATAATTGTTGTAAACAATCAGAACGGCTGCAGCACCCCTGCTGCCGGCTGCATTCATTTTACCAAATACGCCGGATGATTGAGAAGCTTTGTAATCAGCAGGAACACCATCAAATATCAATACTAATTTTCCTGCCACTTTTAAATCTTTGTAATCATCTCTTTTATCATCGCTTATGCCATAACCCGCAAATACTACTTCGGAAAAACGCATGGTGGCGGCATAGTTATTTGTTTGCGGCTGAAAATCTCTATTTAACTCCAGCGTTGCCCCGTTAACTTTCATTGAAGCTCCCAGCATTGAATCTTTATACAAAGGATAGGTTTGACGATAGCTGCCTTTATTACCCGGAGCCAAACCAATGGATTCAAAATAACTTTCAATATAAATAGCAGCTTTTTCTAAACCGGGTGAAGGTGTATTCCGGCCTTCCATCTCTTTGCTGGCAATGATATACAAATGCTTTTTCATATCTTCTGCTGTAATAGTAGCAGCAGCTTTTACTGCGTTTTTATCTTTTTTTTGAGCGGCAGAAAATAGGGGTAAGGAAAGCAGGAGGCAAACAATAGTTTTTCTTGTCATGGCAGGTATTGTTGAAATAGTTCAATATAAAAATAATCCCTTCCGGAAACCAGAGGGGAAAAATAGGGATGATTGGTAAAATAATCAGCTACAGGCAATTTTATTTACCCGGGTGGCATGCCGTCCGCCCTCAAAGTCAGTCGTCATAAAAAGGCTTACCATTTTTTCTGCATCGCCTTCCCGCACAAAACGGGCAGGAATGCAAATAATGTTGGCATCATTATGTTGCCGCACCAGGCTGGCTATTTCTTCGCCCCAGCAAATGGCTGCTCTTACTCCCTGGTGTTTATTGGCGGTGATGGCCACACCGTTGGCACTACCACATAATAAAATACCAAATGCAGCTTTACCTTTTTCAACAGCAGATGCAACAGGATGTGCAAAGTCAGGATAATCAACCGAGTCTTTAGTATGCGTACCAAAATCGGTAAAAGAAAATCCTTTTCCTTCCAGGAAAGAAATCAGTTCTTCTTTATAATCATATCCTGCATGATCGCTGCCAACGGCGATGGGCTTGCTGAGGTCGAAGGGGGAATGCATAAAAACAGTTTTGAGTTATGAGCTACGAGTAAAGACGTTGCAAAGTTAAACAACTCGTAACTCATAACTCAAAACCCGCAACTTTCTTTAGCTCCACTCTTTTTGTTCTTTCGCCTTTCTTTTTTCTATCCGGGAAGCAATAATAATACTGGCTTCAAACAGAAGATAAAGGGGAATAGTTACAATCGTAAGACTGAACGGATCTGTAGATGGGGTGATGATGGCCGCCGCAATTAATATAATGATAAAGGCATGACGGCGGTATTTTCTAAGGAAAGTTCCTGTTACAATTCCAATTCTTGCCAGTACCATAACCAGCAGGGGCATTTGAAATAATACGCCAATCCCCGCAGTGGTATAAATAAGATTTTCAAGATAATCAGAGAAAGATGGCATAATGATTATCTGTTCACTCATTTTATAGTTGAAATAGAAATTGACCATAAAAGGAGTGAGTATGTAATAGCCAAACAATACACCGGAAAAGAACAGCAGCGATACCCAAAAAATAACACCTCTTGTTTTCTTCAGTTCTTTTTCAGAAAGAGCTGGTTTGATAAACCGCCAGAATTCCCAGAAGATATACGGGAAGGCAATTATAAATCCACCAATAAAGGCCAGAGTAAACGAAGCTACAAATTGCCCAGTCATAGTATTTTCGAGAAATTGTGCTTTTACTTCGGGAAAACAGAGGGTACTTCCAATACCTATATCATGACCCATACGGCACAGCCACCTGGCGGAAACAAAATCTGACCGGGTAGGGGCAAACAATATTTCATCTACAACAAAACCCGAAAAAGAAAAAACAACAATGGCTCCGATTATAATAGCAATAATAGAACGGATGACATGCCAACGCAAATCTTCCAAATGATCTATAAAAGACATTTCTGCCTTAGTGCCTTTCTTTCTTTTACTAAAAAAATCGAGTATAGCCATCCGGGTGTTTTAGAAGAGGGACAAAGATAGGAGGGAATGGGTAGTAGTAAGTGGGAAGTGGGAAATACATGGAACATCTTGCTTTAGGCCTCTCCCTCATTTCAGCTTTTTCAGCTTCACCATCTCAATTCTTGTATCGCTTACATTCATAATGTCAAATTCATAATCATCAATAATGATGCGTTCTTTCTGGCGGGGGATGGTTTCATGATAATTGATGATGAAACCGGACAGGGTTTCGGATTCATCTTCCCCGAAATCGAAACCATATTTTTCTTCCAGGTAGTCTATTTCCAGCCGTCCGGAGAATATGTATTCGTTTTCCGCCAATTGCTTTTCTACAAATTCTTCGGTATCGTATTCATCCTGTATTTCGCCAAATAATTCTTCCAGCACATCTTCCATGGTAATAATGCCGGCGGTGCCGCCAAACTCATCCACCACCCAGGCAATGCTTTTTCTTTCTTTAGAGAATTTGGTGATGAGGTCGGTGGCACTCATACTTTCCGGCACGGCAGGTATGGGCAGCAATACTGATTGAATGGATTCAGGTTTTTTAAAAAGGTCCAGTTGGTGGATATAGCCTTTAATGTTGTCAATATTATTTTCAAACACCACCAGCTTACTGAGATGAGTTTCCACAAATTTTTTCTTTACCTCTTCCATTGTTGAACGGCTTTCCACACCGATAATCTCTTTTCTTGGTACCAGGCATTGCCTGATTTTTACCCTCGGAAGCTCCTGTGCATTCTCCATCAGTTGGGTGTTTCGTTCCTGTCGTTCGTCATCGCCGGTCTGCTGAAAAAGATGTTTCAGGTCGCTGCGGTTCAATTGCTCTTTGTTTTTATCGAGCCGGATATTAAAAACATACTTCAGTATCCATTCTGACAAATCAATAAGACCGGCACCGATGGGATAAAACATCTGGTAAAAAAAATCAGTGACATGTGCCAGCTTGCCGAGCAGTGTATTGCTTTTGGCCCGGAAGATGGCACGGGGAATAAACTCAGCAAAGACCAGCACCACAAAAGTGGCCAGGGCAATTTCTACAACAATATGAACGGAAGCCGATCCAACTTTCAAGTAACGCCACACCGGGGCCATTACCGTACTTATCTGCAAACCAAGAAACACCAGGAAAATATTGAAGCCGATTAAAGTGGCCCCCAAAAAACGGGCAGGGGATTCTACAAATTTTGAAAGGATAAGTAAAGAAGACCCTCCCTGTTTCTTTTTTATTTCAATACTCAGCCGGTTGGCACTGTAAAAAGCCATTTCAATACCGGCAAAAAACCCCATCAGCAGCAGGGTGAGAACGAAGAACAGTATTGAATTGAAATGAATCATGGAACAAAGATAACCCCCAACCCCTAAAGGGGAGGATCGGCTAATTACAAACCAGACCTTGCGGGTTTTTCAAAAACTCCCTCACCGCTTCTTCCGCTTCTGCACAGGCTCTATCCAGTTTATCGTTGAGGATGACATGGTCAAACTGTTGTTTAAAAGAAAGCTCATAAGCTGCTTTATTAAGCCGGGCCAGCAAAGACTCGGGGGTTTCGGTGCCCCTTGCTTTTAACCGGCGTTCCAGTTCGTCAATAGACGGGGGCTCAATAAACAGCGACAACGAATGATGCGGATATTGCTGTTGTATATTGATGCCGCCCTGCACATCCACATCCAGCAGCGGGGCTTTATGTTGCTGCCAGATTCTTTCTACTTCGCTTTTCAGGGTGCCGTAGTATTTTCCTTCGTACACCATTTCCCATTCTACAAACTCTTTCTCTGCTATCCGGTTCTTAAACTCTTCTACGGAAATGAAATAATAATCCACCTTGTCTTTTTCATTGTTGCGGGGCAGGCGGGTGGCGCAGGAAACAGAAAAAGCCAGTTGCCCGGGCAGTGCTTTTAGCAAATGCCTTGTCACCGATGTTTTACCGGCACCGGAAGGGGCGGTGATGATGATGAGTTTGTTGGTAGTGGTTGTCATTCTGCAAAAGGTGGGCAAAAATATACATTAATCAGGTGCAAACTTTGACTGCCAGTATTGTTCTCATTCCTGCATTTCACAAACACAGCGAACGGGAAACTTGCGGACTTTCCGGGGCTTGTCGAAGATGTGGTGTTCATGTGAATGCCTGACAAAACCAAATTTTCCGATGTGCAGGTGATATTTCTCATCAAAGGTTTGCGGGTCGGCAATCCACAAGGAAAGGTTGCCATTTTTTTTCAGCTTCAGTCCTTCCACCCAACCGGTAGGAAGAAGATTGAGCAGGGTGTCGGTGAACAGGCGAGCCCCGGGCATGTTGATACTAAAATTTTTTTCCAGCAATTTTGAAGTATCATATTTGAAAATGCCCCCATTGATATTTTTACTTTTAAGCTGGATGCTGATATAGCTTTCCCACTCCGGAATGGTGGCCACATGCCAGCCTTTGGGACAAATGGAATGCAGTTCGCTGTTCGAATAATAATTTCCATCCCTGCAGTCTGCTGAGTCTTTATTGAAATTGGGACAGAAAGATTTAGTGGTTTGAAACCGGAGACTTTCCCTGAACCATGTCTTGCCATCAATAACGATGGTGTTATACTGCTCACCATCCCGGTCGTCGGTAAACAAACCTGTTTGGGTGTTACCAAAAAATGTAAGCAGTAATGAAATGATGAGTAGCAGTGGTTTCATTGATGGGGCAGGTGATATGCTACAACGTTGATAAGACGTATTTTATTTTACTTCTTTATTGCTGCAACGGCACTCTATGTCATTCGTTTTATATTTCCTATCAATCGTTGGAATAATTAATAAATGCTTTTCTGTAACAATTCTTTCACCCTACCAAACCATTCGTCTTTCAAAATACTTAAAACGATGCTGTCTCTCCTGGAGCCATCTACGGTTGGCATGTGGTTGCGCAAAATTCCTTCCGGCACACAGCCGATTGCTTTCATGGCATCAATAGACTTTTGATTGCCTGAATGTGCCCGGAACTCCAGTCTTTCCAATTCCCATTCTTCAAAAACGTAAGAGAGTAATAGCAGTTTGCAATGCCGGTTCAGTCCTGTACGTTGAAATGCTGAACCATACCAGGTAAATCCTAACTGTGCATATAGATAGGGTTGCTGTATATCATAAAACCGGGTGCTGCCTGCGTAGCGGTTTTGTTTTTTATCAAATACGATAAAACAGTATTCTTTTTTCTCGTTCATGTTCTTTACCGCAGCGGTAAGATAGTTGCGGAGATTTTCTTCACCGGCGGCGGTGAGTAAACCAAATTTCCATATATCGGGTTCGTTGAGAGAGAAGGGAAGAAGGTTTTCAAAATCATTTTCCTGAATGGGGCGAAGTAATACTCTTTCGTTTTCGAGAATGGGTTGTTGGTGAAAAATGTCTTTTGTCATATTATCCTTGTATTCGTTTTATATCCGCACCCAATTTTTTCAACCGCCCATCTATATCCTGATAACCCCTGTCTATCTGTTCAATGTTCTGGATAATACTTTTTCCATCAGCACTCAATGCTGCTATTAATAAGGCTACACCTGCACGGATGTCCGGAGAACTCATAGTTATGCCCCGCAGCATTTGTTCCCTTTCCAAACCAATTACCACGGCACGGTGCGGATCGCAGAGAACAATCCGGGCACCCATGTCAATCAGCTTGTCAACAAAGAACAAACGGCTTTCAAACATTTTTTGGTGAATGAGTACAGAGCCTTTGGCTTGTATGGCTGTTACCAACACAATGCTTAATAAGTCAGGAGTGAAACCCGGCCAGGGATGATCGTAGATGGTCATTACAGAGCCATCGAGAAAAGTTTGTATTTCATAACTCTCCTGCGCCGGTATATGAATATCATCACCAATAAAATTTAGTTGAATACCAAGCTGCTGAAATTTTTCAAGAATGATACCGAGATGTTCGATGCCTGCACCTTTAATGGTGATATCGCTTTGTGTCATGGCGGCAAGTCCGATGAATGATCCTACTTCAATCATATCCGGCAGCATCCGGTGTTCAGTACCGCCGAGATAATCCACTCCTTGAATCGTCAGCATATTGCTACCGATGCCGGTAATCTTTGCACCCATTTTATTCAGCATCCTGCATAGTTGCTGAATGTAAGGTTCGCAGGCAGCATTATAAATTGTTGTTGTTCCTTTTGCCATACAAGCTGCCATTACAATATTGGCAGTGCCGGTAACAGATGGTTCGTCTAATAAGAGGTTAGTTCCTTTGAGGTTAGGTGATTCCAAATGAAAAAAACCATCTTCATCATGATAAGTAAATGAAGCACCCAATTTTTCAAAACCGATAATATGTGTATCTAATCTCCGTCTTCCTATTTTATCACCGCCGGGTTTTGGTATAAACGCTTTTTTAAATCTTGCCAGCATTGGCCCGGCCAGCATAACAGAGCCTCTCAGCTTTCCGCTTTTCTTTTTGTAGGCTTCGCTGTGCAGGTAGTCAATGTTTACGGTGCCTGCCTGGAAAGTGCAGGTGTCACGGCTGGTTCGTTCTATTTTCACATTCATTTCGCCCAGCAGTTCTATCAGCAGGTTTACATCAATGATGTCAGGAATATTAGTGATAGTAACTTTTTCGGGTGTCAGCAACACGGCACTGATGATTTGCAGTGCTTCATTCTTGGCTCCCTGCGGAATAATTTCTCCCTTTAGCTTTTTACCTCCTCTTACTTCAAATGAATGCATATTGGTTGGCAGATTAATTTGACGCAAGGTAAAAATTAAAAAGGGTTAATCGGTAAAGACCAATTAACCCAATCACTTATCTGTTTTTATTAACTAATTAATATCTCTTCTTTGGATAACCACCACCGCCGCCCCGGTTGTCCCGGCCATCATTGCGGCGACCGCCACCACCACCGCCCCGCTGCTGGTATTTACCGCCGCCGGGTCGTTTGCCATAACTGCCTCTGTTGTCCCTTCCTTCCTGTTGCGGACGAAAAGCTTTTACATACGGCGTATTGGTAAAGGTGAGCTGGCCATTAGTGATACCGCTTAGTTCGCTTTGTATAGCATCATCATGTACTATCTCTTTGTGCCAGTTGTTGTAAGCCAGCTTCATGTAGTAGGCAATCGCATTAGCGAAGCCTAATTTTTTCTCTGGGTTTTCTTCTTTCAGTGCTTTATCAATAATTACTTCCAGGTTCTTTCCAAGATGCAGCAATTTAGGTTGCCGTTTTGGATACGGCAAAGGATCAGGTTTTGCTTTCAGCGTTTCCCTGGTAGGGATGGGGTACGGTGATTTTACATCGAGTGTAAAATCGGAGATAAGAAATAAATGATCCCATAGTTTATGCCGGAAATCCTCTACATTTTTTAAATGGGGATTTAAAAATCCCATCAATTCTATCACGGCCTGTGCATTCCCTTGGCGGCGTTCGGGGTCTTCAATGGTCATAATATGCTCCACCATCTTCTGCACATGGCGGCCATATTCTCTCATCGTCAAATGATTCCTCGTGGTATTATACTCCATATTATCTACATCCATAAGGGCAAATGTAGAGAAAGAAGTCCGAAATAGGAAGCCATGGCCTGGAAGGAAGGGTGTTAAATAAGTAATTCTCAGCTTCAATAATCTATGTAAAAAGTATAAAAGCCTTAGAAAAGCAGAGCTATGCGGTTGGAAAGCCCTGCTTGCAGGAATTTAGGGGGCCGTCATTGCGAGTGGAGCGAAGCAAAAAGAAAGGGGCCCCGAACCTGGGCCCCTTTTACAAGCCACCATCCTCTTCCACCAAAGAGGCCGTTTAAAGAAAAGTTGATTGACACAGTACAGATGGCTCGTTACGTCCATAAACCCAACAAATTCATTTTCCTGGGTAACATGGCTGCCTGTAAACACTACATCATCTTACTTCTCTATTGTTTTACTCATTACAGCGTATTGCTGTGTTGTATGAATAAGAACAAAATATTTTCTGGCTGATAGATTATCAAATTTGATACCAACTGTGTTGCTATTGTTACCATTGTTAATATCTAATTGAAGAAATGTTGAGGCTTTGCTTGTTACGGGTGCAACAGAATTGTCATTTCTATTAATATACAATGAACAAGCTTGTGCAATGGCAGCAGCCATTGTGATAAGCGAATCAGAATAGGAGTATTTCATAAGACACGGTTTTGGTATTCCATTAATGCCACGATGTAAAAGTAGAAGAGCTGCTGATAGCAGTCAAGTGTACTACTGCCCGTTTTTGTGATAGGTATTTAATGAATATCCACAGCAAATGTTCGGGTGTTTTTATGAAATGGACGAGTAGTAAAACAGTAGGGTAAAATAATTGGCAGCAGAGATGTTTTACGGCGTAAATACTACAAACAATACCTTTGCGTCTTTAAATGATTATTGCGGTTAATACGAGATTCTTACTGCCTGATTACCTGGAAGGGTATGGTAATTTCATTTATGAAACATTCAAACGCATTACACAACATCATCCCGAGCACCAATTCATTTTTATTTTTGACCGGCCTCATGACGAACGGTTTGTGTTTGGGAAAAACGTAAAGGCTGTGGTTACCGGCCCGTCAGCAAGACATCCGCTGCTTTGGAAACTGTGGTATGAAATAAAAGTGCCGTCAGTTCTCAGAAAATATAAGGCAGATGTATTTGTTTCCTGCGATGGGTTTTGTTCGCTGCGTACTAAAGTGCCGCAATGCCTGGTGGTGCATGATCTGGCTTTTTTGCATTACCCTGCTGCTATAAAAAAATCTCATCTGCTTTTTTATAAAAGATATACGCCGAAGTTTTTGAGCAAAGCAATATCCATTGCTACCGTTTCTGGATTTTCCAAACAGGACATCGTTAAACACTATAAAACAGATGCTGATAAAATTGACGTGGTGTTTAATGGCGTAAAAGAAATCTTTCTACCGGTAAGTGATGAAGACAAAGCGGCAACAAAGAATAAGTACACTGATGGGAAAGAATATTTTGTGTATGCAGGCGCCATTCATCCCCGAAAGAATTTAATAAGCCTGCTGAAAGCATTTTCTGTTTTCAAAAAACGGCAGCAAACGAATATGAAATTGGTGTTGGCCGGAAGACTGGCCTGGAAATATGAATCATTTGAAAAGGATTTGAAGTCTTACAAATACAGAAACGATGTGGTGATGACAGGCTATGTGGAAGAAACAGAGTTAGTAAAGTTAATTGGCTCTTCATACGGCCTGGTTTATCCCTCTTTATTTGAGGGGTTTGGCGTGCCGGTATTGGAAGCTATGCGGTGTGATGTGCCGGTAATTACTTCCGCCAACTCTGCCATGCAGGAAATAGCAAAAGATGCGGCCTTGTATGCTGATGTAAATAATCACAAAGACATTGCTGATAAAATGATGCTGCTGTATAAAGATGAGAACCTTCATAAAGAATTGGTACCAAAAGGCAGACAAGTTGCAAAACAATATAACTGGGATAAAACAGCAGCATTACTCTGGCAATGCATAGAGAAAGCTATGCATTAAAAATCCGTGTCATCAGTGTTCCTATCTTTGCCCTCTTTTAATTTTATATATGACTAAATCAACAATTACCATTGATGTAATGACCGATGAAAACAAAGTGCCGGATTCTATTGTCTGGAGTGCAACTGACACAACGGTGGAAAATGCCCAGAAGGCAAAAGCTATGATGATCTCTTTCTGGGATGGTGCGGAGAAAGCCGCTTTACGAATAGACCTGTGGACAAAAGACATGATGGTGGATGAAATGGCCGACTTCTTTTACCAAACCATGATGACAATGGCCGATACCTATGGCCGTGCCACCAAATACACCGAACAGGTGGACGAGATGAAAAAATTTGCACATGATTTTTATGACAAATTCAAAGAAAAGCAGCTGAAAGAGAATAAAGCTGACTAAGTTCCGGGTTTGTAGTTCAGCGTCAGGAGTGTTGAATTTTGAAAAATTTCTTATGCTTTCAGGAATAACTATGAACCATTAACTATAAACTAAAAAATATGTCTCTTGAACAAAAAATAATGGCTGACTTAAAAACTGCCATGCTGGCAAAAGATGAAGCAGGATTAAGAAGTCTCCGGGCTATTAAAGCTGCCATTATAATTGCAAAAACTTCGGAAGGAGCCAAAGGCGAAATAACATAAGAAGAAGAAAAAAAGCTGTTGCAGAAATTGGTAAATAGCAGAAAATATTCGCTGGAAATATTTCAGCAACAGAACCGTCCGGAGCTAGCTAAGAAGGAAGAGGAAGAAATAGCAATCATTGAAAAATTTCTGCCAAAACAAATGTCTGCTGATGAAGTAAAGGATGAGTTAACAAAAATCATTGCAGCAGTTGGTGCATCATCTCCGGCTGATATGGGAAAAGTAATGGGAGTTGCTACTAAACAATTAGCAGGTAAAGCGGATGGGAAAACTATTTCTTCGCTGGTGAAGGAGCTATTAGCTAAATAGTTCAGGCCTGCCTTTCCGGCAGGCAGGGTTGACCTAAAAACAATAAGACGACTTTAGCATTTGAATAACCCGAAAGGCTATACCCGATACGTTTAAACTCTCAAAGAAATAAATGCTCCTCGATCTCATCTTCGCCGTTATCATTGTATTAGCTGTACTAAAAGGCTACCGGCAGGGTCTGGTAGTAGGTTTGTTTTCTTTGATTGCTGTTATTATTGGATTGGCAGCAGCTATGAAACTTTCAACTGTTGTAGCCGGATATATTGGTAGTGCGGTTAAAGTATCAGATGAATGGCTCCCCATTATTTCCTTTGCTGTTGTCTTCCTTATCGTTATTTTATTGATTCGCCTCGGTGCCAGGGCTATTGAAAAAACAGTAGAAGTAGCCATGCTGGGCTGGGTAAATAAAATTGGCGGGGTTATTTTATTTGCAGCTGTCTACATTACTGTTTTTAGTGTGCTGCTTTTTTATGCAGAGCAAATGAAACTGATTCAACCAGAAACTATCAATAAGTCCGTTAGTTATTCTTTTGTGCAACCCTGGGGGCCTAAGGTGATCAATGGCTTTGGTTCAGTCATCCCTGTTTTTAAAGATATGTTCGGAGAACTAGAGCAATTTTTTAGTGGGGTAGCCAAAGAGATTTCGCAATAATACTTCTACACTATAACCGATACTATCCGGTTCAACTTTTACTAAAAAAAGGTAACAATTTATTTTAAAATAAAGCTGCGTTAAGTTGTTTAATCTTAAAAACAACTTATCAAAACATAGTCTTTGCACTTATATTTGTCCTGATTGGCCTTCTAAAATCAGTAAACTGCTTATTTTTTGAGCCAAATCGTTTATTTTAGTCCTGAAATTCATCGGGGAAAAGCCCGGATTTAAATTCATGGAATACGAAATCAAAGAACAGGATAAATTCAAATTTATAGAAGAAGGCAGTGGCGAACCGCTAGTGCTTTTGCATGGCCTGTTTGGGGCACTCAGTAACTTTCGCAACCTGATTGAATATTTCCGTCAGTATAACAAAGTGGTGGTGCCGATACTTCCATTATTGGAAATGGATATCCTGCACACTTCTGTGGGGGGCCTGGCCAAGTTTGTTAATAAATTTTTAGAAACAAGAGATTTAAAGGGAATCCATTTATTAGGAAATTCACTCGGCGGCCATGTGGGACTGGTGCATATTTTAAAACATCCTGAAAGAATAAAATCATTGATACTTACCGGCAGCTCAGGCCTTTTTGAAAACGGCATGGGCGATAGCTATCCTAAAAGAGGTGACTACGAATACATTAAGAAAAAAACAGAGTTCACTTTTTATGACCCTGCTATGGCCACCAAAGAACTGGTGGACGAAGTATATAGCATTACTAATAACCGCTTAAAGGTTATTAAGATTATTGCCTTAGCCAAAAGTGCTATCAGAAATCATTTAGGAGAGGAACTCAATCAAATCAAACAACCTACGTTATTAGTTTGGGGCAATAATGATACCATTACCCCCCCATTCGTAGCCAAGGAGTTTAATAAATTAATTCCCAACAGTGAATTGCATTTTGTTGATAAATGCGGCCATGCACCGATGATGGAAGTACCCGATGAGTTCAATGCAATCCTGCATAAGTTTTTAAAAAAGCTCAACGAGCCTGCAACAATTTCATAGTATCTGGTGTCTTGTTATTGCTGCAACGCAATAAGATAATGTAGATTTAACCCTAAAGCCGCTATCCATGTTAACCCGTGAACTATTATCACAAACCCTTCCTTTCCTTCACCTTCAGGACAAGGTCTATCAGGCATTACAACTGATGAATGATAACAATGTCACCCATTTACCCATTGTAGATGGGGAAAAATTCATTGGTGTAATCAGCGAAGAAGACCTTCTGCAGGCCGAAAATGATACTACAGAACTTACTGAGTTGCAACAATCGTTTTCAGACGTATCAGTAAAAGATGACGAACATTTTCTAAAAGCCGTTCAGCTGGCTGCAGACAGTGGTTTAAGTGTGGTGCCGGTGATAACGGAGGAGAACGAATTGGTTGGCACACTTTCTTATAATGAACTGCTCAGGTTTTCATCCGATTTTATGAGCCTAAGTGAACCGGGCGGATTGCTAGTACTTGAAATGGAAAGCAACCAGTATTCTTTCGGTGAAATAAGTAAGATAGTAGAAGCCAACGATGCCCAAATTACACAGCTAAATACTTCTAATGATGCTGAAACAGGTATGATGCAGGTTACCATCCGCATCAATAAGCCTGAAGTGTCAGACATTGTTGCCAGTTTTCAGCGGTATGAGTATAACGTAAAATATTTTTTTGGCGAAGAGTTATTTTCCAACGACATACGCAGCAACTACGAGAACCTGATGAACTACCTGAAAATTTGACGGGCATCTCCCTGTACTTTACGGACAAGCAGCAATTCATTTAACTTAGCCTTTTGGGGAATGCTGATTATGCTGCGTAAAAAAAAATACTGCACCTGTTTTATCGCAATGATGATATGCTGTCAGTTCTTGCCTGCACAACAAACAATTCCATTAAAGATAACAGATACTACTGCCATCACTTATTCCGGTACTAAAGTAATTATAGGAGATATAGTGCTGAGTGGAAACAAAAAAACAAAAGAATTTATCATTCTCCGGGAAATTCCCTTCAGGGCTGGTGAAGAATATATGCTTGATGACCTGGTAAAAAAGTTTGAAACGGCCCGTCGTCAGTTAATGAATACGGCACTTTTCAGCTCTGTTATTGTAGCGTCAAAAAATATACAGGGAACAAAAATTGACGTACTCGTTGAAGTAAGGGAACGATGGTACTTGTTTCCGGTTCCTGTTTTCAGGCCCGTTGACCGTAATCTTAATCAATGGCTGGTGGAACAAAAGGCAAGTCTTGAACGGGTAAACTATGGAGCTAAACTCTACTACAATAACGCTACGGGTAGAAATGACAAATTCAGACTGGGCCTTTTGAACGGATATACCAAACAACTTTCATTCAGCTACGACAGATTGTACATTGATAAAAAATTAAAGTGGGGGATGAAATTTGCGTTTGCTACAGGAAAAAACCGGGAGGTTAATTATAGTACCATTAATGATAAACAGGTTTTTTTAAAAGATGAATACAAGTACATCCGCAGCTTTACCAATACCAATGTGGAACTTACTTACCGCAGAGCAATCAAAACAAGACATAGTTTAGGAATCGGATATACAAACGAACAAGTCAGCGATACTATCGTCAAATTGAATCCATCCTATTTTCAACCAGGCCGTAAGAGTATAAATTTTCCCAGTATTTATTACACCCTGATTTATTTTGACCTTGATTTTATTCCCTACCCAACCAAAGGCTATGCAGCCGAGGTTTCAATTGGTAAAAGTGGATTTAATAATACTTTCAGTGAATGGCGGCTTCATGCTAAAGGATTGGCTAATTGGCCAATCTCACCCAGGTCTTTTTTTAGCCTGAATGTATATGGCGGTATTAAGTTGCCATTTAAGCAGCCTTACTTCAACCAGCGGTTTTTGGGTTATGGAGATGCGTTTATGCAAGGTTTTGAATATTATGTAGTAGATGGAGTGGCAGGCGGCTACCTGAAAGCAAGTTTTACCAGGAAGCTGTTGAATTTTAATATTAAAACACCAGCCATAAAAAAAGGTAAAGAATCACCAAGGATTCCTGTTCGCATTTTTGGAAAAGTATATGGCAATACCGGCTATGTTCACAATCCGCAGCCGGGAGATAATTCTCTTTCCAATAAGATGCTGTACGCCGGTGGTTTGGGTATTGATATTCTTGCTTTTTATAATGTCACATTCAAATTAGAGTGGACATTTAACTCATTAGGACAAAACGGTCTATTTTTACACCGAAAGACAATTTTTTAAATGAAGGCAGCAATTTACAGCCGGGTAATGGATGATGAACAGCAAAAAGATGTTCAACTATTTTTTGATGAACTCGTCAACCAAAAAATAGAACCTGTTATTTTTAGGAATTTTTTTGAACAGATAAAAGACAGCATTCAATTACCTGCTGATACAAAAACATTTTCTGTGTCAGAAGATTTAACGGAAGAAGTTGAATTTATCATCAGTCTCGGTGGTGACGGTACGCTGCTGGATACGGTAACATTGGTCCGCAACAAAAAGATTTCTATCATGGGAATCAATTTTGGCCGGCTTGGTTTCCTCGCCAGCATTGGCCGTGAAGAGGTAAAGAAAGCGGTACAGGCCATTGCAAAGAGAACTTATGTGGAGGATACAAGAACATTAATTCACCTGGATGCCAGTCTGCCGATGTTTGGAAACGTACCTTATGCATTGAATGATTTTTCCATACATAAAAGAGATGTGGCTTCCATGATAAAAATCCACACTTACCTTAATGGAGAATTTTTGAATACCTATTGGGCCGATGGATTGATAGTGGCTACACCAACTGGTTCTACCGGCTATTCGCTAAGTTGTAATGGGCCGGTCGTATTTCCTGATTCAGGCAGTTTTGTAATAACGCCGGTGGCACCGCACAACCTTAATGTCCGCCCCATCATTGTGCCGGATAACAATATCATTTCATTTGAAATAGAGAGCAGGGCAGATGAGATAATCTGTGCTCTGGACTCCCGCAGGGAAATAGTAAGCAGGAATGTCCAGTTAGCTATAAAAAAGGAAGCCTTTGACGTTAAATTAGTTCGCCTGAGTGAGAATAATTTCCTTCAAACCCTGCGTAATAAGCTGACTTGGGGATTAGACAAGCGGAATTAACATTTAGTGATTCCACCCGGCGAAAAGGTAGCTTTTTCAACCAATACCGTATTTAAAGTGTCTAATTCATGTTTTTTGTTTAATTCGTGGCTTCAAAATAAAAGAAAATAGTATTTTTAGCGTTCTAAGAATCCCGAACTATATTTTTAAGTTATGACGAAGAAGTTTTTTGCCGCCGTTCTGTTTTCTGCCGTTGCCCTTTTTTCTGGTAATTCTCTTTCTGCACAAAATGAAATAGTTCAGGAAGGTGAATTTGGCGTAGGGATAGGCGCAGGCCATTATTTCGGCGATTTGAATACTACTGCCAGCATGAACAGGGCCAAAATGGCTGCCAGTATCTTCTTTCGTAAAAACTTTGGCAACTACATTGCCCTTAGAATTGGAGCCAGCTTTGCTCAATTAGGTTACTCAGACCAATTTAATACGCATAACGAGTACATGTACCTTCGCAATCTGAGCTTCAATAGCAAGGTTTGGGAACTTACGCTACAGGGAGATTTTAATTTCTTCCGTTTTATGCCCGGCGACCCACAGTATAGTTTTACCCCTTACATAACATTTGGTGCTGGTGTTTTCAATTACGACCCTTATGCATATTTAAGAGGTGAAAAAGTATTTCTCAGGCCATTGGGTACTGAAGGGCAGGGTAGCAATGACCCCCGGTATGCAGACCGTAAGCAATACAGCTCCATGGGTATCAGTATTCCATTTGGCGGGGGTGTAAAATATTCGTTCAATGAAAGAATTAATATAGGCTTTGAGATATTACACCGGTTTACCAACACAGATTACCTAGACGATGTGAGTACTACATTTGTTGATCCGTCCATTTTCCAACTCAATCAGGATGGCAGTCCGTCTAATGCCCAGCTGCTTTATGACAGGTCATATGAGTTGGGAGAACCCATTGGAGATATTGGCTTTCAGCGGGGCTTTGCAAAACAGAAAGATCAGTTTGTGACGGCTATGTTTCATGTTACCTTCAATCTTCAATCGTATAAGTGTCCAACGGCTAAGTAGGATTTTTTTAATACAAACTATCAAAATTATCCCGAAGGGTTAGTGATAGTATCCAATCTTTTTTTTATTTGATGGTTGCATTAAACCACATTAACCAGCTGGTGGTCTATTTTATACTTTATAACTTTAGAAGTAAAGTAGTATCACATTAACTAAACATATTCGTTAACCAAACATTTATTATTATGCGCCTGACAACCATTGTTTACAGCACTGTTATTGCAGCTGTTTTCAGCCTTACCACAGCATTCACATCCGCTCATTCATCCACAAAAAAAGAAGCGGGGGATTGGTTTTTCCTGGAAGATAAGAAAGTAGGCTTCGGAGTTGACCATGATGTGATCCACTTTGGCAACTGGAAAGACGATGTTCGCCAGCTAAAATTGAAAATAACTGACGGGCCGCTGAAAATGTACAAAATGATAATCCATTTTGATAATGGAACCATGCAGAATGTTGAAATGCGCAACCGATTTGCACAGGGCAGCGAAAGCCGTGTTATTGACATGGATGGCGGATTAAGACACTTAACTAAAATGGAATTCTGGTATGAAACAAAAGGCTTTGCGAGAGGAAGGGCAAGGGTGGCTGTTTGGGGGAAATTCTAAATCAACGATTTGATATTGTTTAAGCCGTTTCGTATTCCTGGCTGGTGGAAGGAGCGAAGCGGCTTTTCTGTTGAAATGGTAATATTTACCCGTCACAGTAAAAAATCGCCTAATCCGCAATACCTTTAACCACTGATTTAGTAGTCGTTTATTATGTCGCAGCTACTTGAAAAAATAGATAAAAGCAATCTCCCCCGTCATATAGCCATCATTATGGATGGTAATGGCCGTTGGGCAAAAGAGAAAGGTGAAGACCGGCTCTTTGGTCATTTTCATGGGGTTGAAAGTGTCCGCACTATTGTGGAAGGATCCGCCGAGTTGGGCATAGAATATCTTACCCTATATGCTTTTTCAACTGAAAACTGGGATCGTCCGGAATACGAAGTAATTGGATTAATGGAATTGCTGGTAAGCACTATCCGCAAAGAAGTGGAGAGTCTTGATAAGAATAATATCAGGTTGCATGTAATCGGGGATATGAATATGTTGCCGGAATATGCTAAAAATGAGCTGAACGAAGCCCTCGATATTACAAAGGGAAATACCGGCTTGAACCTGATAATGGCATTAAGCTATAGTGGCCGTTGGGAATTATTGAATGCAGTTAAAAGCATAGCTTGGGAAGTGAAAAGTGGCCGGATGAAGGTTGAAAATATTGATCAGGACACCCTGCAGCAATACCTCTGTACCAGTGGGTTTCCCGACCCGGAACTGATGATACGAACCAGTGGAGAATACCGCATCAGCAATTTTTTACTGTATCAATTGGCTTATGCTGAGCTGTATTTTACCAACGTTCGCTGGCCGGATTTTAGGAAAGAAAACCTGTACGAAGCCATCCTGGACTACCAGGGCCGGGAAAGACGGTTTGGCAAAACCAGCGACCAGGTGGTGGCTGGATAGGAATAGGGATAAGAAAATATGGGAAAAACAGGTCTTTTAGCCCCACTTTCTATTTATCATTCACTATTCCCTTCTTTCTTTAACAAAGACTTCAATTTTTTACCGTTATTTTGCCGCCTCAACCAGAAGGGGTGAGCCTGAAAAGCAACAAATTAAGGGCTGCTTCGGCACATTTTTGAGACTGACTTTGAACAAACAATCATGCAAAGATTTTTACTAAGGCTTAGTGTTACTGTGATGGCGGTGCTGGTGTCTGTGTGTACTATACAGGCGCAAGTGGCCGATACAACCAATCCTACCTCTTTAGACCCCAAGCTTCTTGAATGGAAAAATGCTAAAATTACCAAAGAATACATCATTGCAGATGTAAAAATTACTGGGATTAAGCACTTGGATACTTCCATTGTTTATTCAATTGCCAATCTGCAGGTTGGCGATAAATTTGTTCATCCCGGCGCAGATATTTTTGCTAAAGCAATTGCTGCTCTCTGGAGACAGAAGTTTTTTTCCGGGGTGCAGATATATGTAACTAAAGTGCAGGATGAGAAAGTATGGATAGAAGTAAGTGTGGTGGAACGTCCCCGGCTTGGCAATTTTAAATTTATAGGCATTAAAAAATCAGACGAAGAAGATATACTGACCAAAGTAAACCTGGCCAAACAAACTATCATTACAGAAAATACCCGCCGGCAAATTGTAGAACAGGTTACCAAATTTTATACGGAGAAAGCTTACCAGAACGTAACAGTGCGGATAGAAGAAACCCCGGATACATCATTTGCTAATTCCAACGCCATGTTTATTTATGTGGATAAGGGTAAAAAAGTTCACATTGATAATGTAAGATTTTTTGGAAACACCAGCGTTGACGGGCTGCGGTTAAAGAAACAGATGAAGGGTACCAAGGAAATGAGTAAAGTAACCCTTGACGCTGACAACACTCCAAGCCCATATGGTACAACCAAGCCTTTTTCTTTTAAGGAATACGTAAAAGAATGGGGCTTCCTTTCACTCAGTAAAACAAAAAAAATACTAGATCCTTATTTCCGTTTCAAACTAAGCGGTGCAAAATTTAACCCCACTAAGTTTGAAGAAGATAAGAATAAAGTACTTGACTATTATAATTCACAGGGTTTTCGTGATGCACAGATTATTACAGATACAACTATAGCCACTCAAAGTGGCAACATAAATGTTGACCTGAAAGTAGATGAAGGAAGAAAATATTATTTCGGAAATATTGTCTGGAAAGGAAATGCCAAATATGGCGACTCCATCCTGAATGTTATCCTCGGTATAAATAAAGGCGACGTGTATAACATTGATATTCTTAATAAACGCCTTGGTAAAGAAGTAACACAGGAAGGTGGAGATATTAGTGGATTATATATGGATGATGGCTACCTGTTTTTCCGGGTGGAGCCAGTAGAAACTGCGGTATACAACGATACAATTGACCATGAAATAAGAATTACGGAAGGGCCACAGGCAAGAATAAAAAACGTCACAATTGCAGGGAATGAAAAAACGAAAGATTATGTAATCCGCCGTGAGCTAAGAACTACACCAGGCGAATTATTCAGCCGCTCAGACCTTATCCGTTCACAAAGGGAGTTGGCTAACTTGCAATATTTCAACCAAGAAACAATTAACCCGGGAGTCGTTCCCAATGCCGATGATGGGACAGTGGACATTAACTGGAAGTTGGAAGAAAAGTCTTCTGACCAATTAGAGCTATCTGCAGGCTGGGGAGGAGGAGTAGGTCTTACCGGAACACTCGGTGTTACTTTCAACAATTTCTCTATTCGCAACATCTGGAAAAAATCTGCCTGGGATCCATTGCCCACCGGTGATGGACAAAAACTCAGTCTTCGTATCCAATCAAACGGCCGAGCTTATCGTTCACTCAGTGCTTCGTTTACCGAGCCTTGGTTGGGAGGTAAAAAAAGAAACTCATTGACGTTTGGTGTCAACAACAGTAAATACTCAAATGCTTTTGACCCCTACACAGGTCAGATAGACAGGGCCAGGTCTGATACTAATTATCTGAAAACAACAGGATTCTCTGTTTCACTCGGAAAGCAATTAAAATGGCCGGATGACTTTTTTAGTCTTGTTTATACCCTGAATGTAACACAGTACAAACTTCGTAACTACCCCATATTTGAGGGATTGAAAGACGGGACATCCAGTAATATCAGTATGAAAGTTACATTAAGCCGGTCTTCAGTTTTTAATCCAATTTTCCCTACCAGTGGTTCTAATCTTACAGCAAGTGTCCAGTTTACTCCGCCTTATTCTTTATTTAATAAGAAAATAGCCACTTCAGCTAATCCATATAAAACCCCGGAATATCACAAGTGGCGTTTCAATGCAGAATGGTTTGTGCCAATTGGTAAACCAACAGGAGCAGATAAAGGCCGCCAATTGGTAATGAAAATTGCTGCCAAATACGGCTTTATGGGTCGCTATAATAAAGATCTGGACTATTCACCATTTGAACGTTTCCAGGTGGGTGATGCAGGACTAACCAACAACTATGGTTTGCTGGGTTATGATATTGTGGCGCACCGTGGCTATCCTGTGTATGAGTCTTCTGACCCAACAGTGAACCCTGATCAGCAAAATGCCAATAAATTCTTTATCATATTTAATAAATATACTTTAGAGATGCGTTACCCCCTGGTAACCAACCCAAGCAGCACTATCTATGCTCTAACATTCTTTGAGGCCGCCAATGGATGGCATGATTATAAAGACTATAATCCTTTCCGTCTTCGCCGCAGTGTAGGTGTGGGAATGAGGTTCTTCCTGCCGATGTTTGGTTTACTCGGGTTTGACTATGGTGTTGGTCTTGACCGCATCACTCCCGGACAATCAGGATTGAAAGGCTCGTCCCGGTTTACCTTTATGTTAGGGTTCGAACCAGAATAAAATGAAATTATATATTCAACATCTCAAAAATTATTTACCATGAAAAAAATGCTAATTGCTTTTTGTAGCCTGGTGATGATTACCGTTACTGCACAGGCCCAGAAATATGCGATTATTGACACCAGGTATATTTTGGATAAAATGCCTGATTACAAAACAGCACAAAGCCAGTTAGATGGTATAGCAGCTGATTGGCAAAAGGATATTGATGCTAAACAAACTGAGCTGGACAATATGTACAAATCCTACGAAGCGGAGCAGGTAATGCTGAGTGATGAATTAAAGAAAAAAAGAGAAGATCAGCTTTTTAATAAAGAAAAAACACTTCGGGATTTACAGCGCAAACGCTTTGGTTTTGAGGGAGATCTGTTCAAGAAAAGGCAGGAACTCATTAAGCCGATTCAAGATAAGGTTTACAATGCCGTGCAGAAAATGGCAGTGACAAGAGGGTATGATTTTGTGCTGGACAAAAGTGAAGGAATTACCATTATATTTGCCGACCCTAAATTGGACAAGAGTGAAGATGTGCTGAAGGATCTGGGTGTCAGGAATTAATACCGGGTGGAGTCAGGATGTTAAAAGAATTAAAACAACGCAACCAAATATTTGTAAACTCAATCTCTAAAAAGTAAATCAAAATCACCTGGTTGGTGATGAATCGAAAAGTAAAAAAAACACTCATGAAAAAATTGCATGCATTAATTGTAGTGGGAGGATTGCTGATAGCCGGAAGTGCTTCTGCACAAACGAAGATTGCTTATATCCGGATTGATGATATAGTAGGCGTTATGCCAGAACTGGCTCCGCAAAAAGTAAGTATGGATACAGTAGGCCAGCAGTATCTTAAGGATTCCATTATGCCCCGGTTGAATTATGTTCAGTCAGAATATACAAGGAAATTGGGTGAATTTCAGGATACAACAAAACCAAAAGGAGTAAGAGACCAGATTCTAAAAGATTTGCAGAACTATAAAGACGAACTGGACGGTGCTGATGCCTTAATACAGCAAGTGCAGCAATTTAAACAGCAGGAGCTTTTAAAGCCATATTATGCCAAAGCCAAAAAAGCAATTGAGCAGGTAGCCAAGGAAAAAGGATATACTCATGTCCTTTCTTCAGATACTTTTTTAGTGGCTCCTGAAGCCGACGATATTTCTTTACTCGTACTGGCCAAACTGAATATCAAACTTCCGGCACAAAATCCACCCGCAAAACCGGGAGGGAATTAATAAAAAAAATCAGACGATAATATTCTGTCCCGTTCCGCCTTAGGCGGGACGGGGCTTTTTTTTGCCGGTGACTTAACAGCCAAGCCTCCTTATTTTTGCAGAATGGCTTTACAAAACCCTATTGGTGTTTTTGATTCAGGCTACGGTGGTTTGACTGTGCTGAAAGATATCATTGGTAAACTTCCCCAATACGATTACCTCTATCTCGGCGATAATGCAAGGGCACCGTATGGCAACCGTTCTTTTGATACAGTCTATCATTACACCTTACAATGTGTCAACTGGTTTTTTGAACAGGGCTGCTCGTTAGTTATTCTTGCCTGCAACACAGCTTCTGCAAAAGCATTAAGAACAATTCAGCAAAATGATTTACCAAAGTTGGCACCCGGTAAAAGAGTGCTTGGGGTGATAAGGCCAACAGCAGAAATCATCGGAACCTTTTCTGAAACGAAAAGTGTCGGCATATTGGCAACAAACGGAACGGTGGCTTCTGAATCTTACCCTATGGAGACAGCTAAATTTTTTCCTGAATTAAAAGTGTATCAGGAAGCCTGCCCCATGTGGGTACCATTAATAGAAAACGAAGAGTATGAAAACCATGGGGCTGATTATTTTGTAAAAAAAAACCTGCATAACATTTTTGAAAAAGGAGAGGATATTGATGTCATTCTTTTAGCCTGCACTCATTACCCTTTATTAAAAGAAAAAATAGAAGAGTACCTGCCGATAGGTGTAAAGATCATTTCGCAGGGAGAAATAGTGGCGGCAAGCCTCGTTGATTACCTGGCCCGCCATCCTGAAATAGAAGGTCAATGTAGCAAAACCGGGCAACGGGTCTTTTATACAACCGATTCCACGACAGATTTTGATAACCATGCTACTATTTTTTACGGGGAACCAATCAACTCCATACATGTTGATCTGGGTGCTTAAGTATTATGATTATCAATCTCTTGGGAAAACGAGAAAATTCCTACTTCTGACATCCTACTTCTGCCCTGCTTCCCTTACCTTTGCCGTCCTTTCACAAACAGCAGATGTGGTGATCTGCTGGTGAATCCTGCCTGAGGCGGGACTGGTCTGTTCTCCCGGCCAGATTTTTTTAAAAGTGAAAAAAGAAAAATAATTATGAAACGTACATTCCAACCTCACAACAAACGCCGTAAAACCGTACATGGTTTTCGTAAACGTATGGCAACAGCTAACGGACGTAAAGTGCTGGCAAGCCGCCGTGCAAAAGGCCGTCATAAGCTGACTGTTTCTGATGAGAGTAAACTGAAATAGAAAATTCCAAATCCGCCAAGGCGGACTTTAGCGTCTTAATATTTGATAGCTCCGCCTGGCGGGGCTATTTTTATTGTTAAGTTGAAGTATTGTGGTTAAAAAATTTACTTTAGGAAAAGAAGAGCGGTTGAAAAGCCGGAAGCAAACTGAACTATTATTCAGCGAAGGGAAGAGATTTACTATTACTTCATTCAGGGTTCATTATTCATTTAATAAAACTGAAAACACATTACTGCAATTTGGAGCAGGTGTCAGCAAAAGAAATTTTAAAAAAGCCGTTGACAGGAACAGAATAAAAAGACTGATACGGGAAGCTTACAGACTGCAAAAAAAAATACTGCAGGAAAAACTAAAAGAAAAGAATAGGCAACTGAATATATTTTTTATCTATACAGGCAAAGCACTGCCGGAGTATAAAGAAGTGTATGAAAAGACCGGCAAGGTGTTGGATAAACTTTGTATCATAGTCAACGAAACAAATTGAAAATTTTTCTCCGCATATTAAGCCTGCCATTTATTCTGCTGATAAAAATTTATCAGTTGATCATTTCTCCCTGGCTGGGGCCTAAGTGCCGCTACACACCCAGCTGTTCTCACTATGCGGCTGAAGCATTAAAAAAGCATGGTGTGTTTAAGGGGATGTGGCTGGCTGTCAAAAGAATAAGCCGGTGTCATCCTTGGGGAGGAAGTGGCTATGACCCTGTGCCCTGAGCCCTTTTTTTATTTTTAAAAAATAAGCCTATTTTGTACTCGGCAACAATAACTATTGCCAGATTTCGAAATCTATTTAATTAAACCGAAAACAAACTACATGAAAAAAAATTTTCTTTCAATAGCTATACTGGCTGTTGTGGTAAGCATGTCATCCTGCGGGGGTGGTTCATCTTTTGAAGGCGATGTAAAAAAATTTGGAAATATGCGTTGCAAAGTACAGCAACTGCAAGCGAAAGACCAGTCAGATGAAAAAGTAAAAAAAGAAATGGAAGACCTGCAAAAACAAATGGATGCTTATGGCGATAAAATGCAGGAAAAATACAAGGACAAGAAAGATGATAAAGCAATGGAGGAAAAAGCAGAAAAAATAATGAAAGAGATAATGGAGAAGTGTAAATAATACATTCCATAATAAAACCCCCTTCCGCCTATAAGCGGAAGGGGGTTTTAATTGTGATAGTTTTTTTATGCAGCTTCAAATCTTTCTGCTACTTTATCCCAATTAATCACATTCCAGATTGCCGCTAAATAATCAGGTCTTTTGTTTTGATATTTAAGGTAGTAAGCATGTTCCCACACATCCACACCCAATAATGGTTTGCCTTTTACTTCAGCTACATCCATTAATGGGTTGTCCTGGTTAGGAGTAGAAGAAATTTCAAGTTTGTCATCTTTTACAATCAACCATACCCAGCCACTGCCAAATCTACCCACACCACCAGCAGCAAATTTTGTTTTAAACTCATCAAAAGAACCAAAAGTAGCATTGATAGCATCAGCTAATTTTCCGGTTGGTGCACCGCCCGGAGTAAGGATTAAACTTTCCCAAAAAAAAGTGTGATTCCAATGACCGCCACCATTGTTACGAACAGGGGCACTGATAGCTCCTGCATGGTCTATCAACTGTGCAAGGGTTTTGCTTTCATGTTCAGTACCGGCTATTGCTTTATTCAGATTGTCAACATAAGCCTGGTGATGTTTGCCATGATGGATCTGCATCGTCAGTGTATCAATATGCGGCTCCAAAGCATCATGTGCATAAGGAAGAGGTGCTAATGTAAATGCCATAGTTATTAAGTTTAATTATTTGTAATCGTTTGTAAGAATAACAAAAGTAAGGAGACGAAGTTTAATATGACGGGATGAGATATGAATTGTTTCTTATCTCGGAAATCACTTTTTCAAACGGTTCAGCTTTTCCCCTTTTTCAGTAAAAGTTTCTACAATTCCTCTTGTTTCAAGGTCGAGCCGGATGGAAATAGTGTACCAAGGAATTGATTTTTTAAACTCCGGCATTTTCTTACGAATGATTTTTACCACATCATCTGTAAGTTCAGTAAATGTTTTTCCTTTGTTTCCTTTCAGGCTTTGCAGGATAGCAGCTTTGAAAGGCTCATAAATTCCAGCATCAATATTAAACTGGCTACCCGTCCGTGGATGAGTGGTAGTTGTTTTCTTTGGTTTGACAACTTTGGCCATGATTATCTTTTATTCTTAAAAAAATCTTTCATCAGTTTAGCACATTCCTCTTTCATAACGCCCCGTATCAATTCTGTTTTGGGATGAAAGGGCCAGTTGGCACCGGCTGTCTTTTTATAACCATTCTTTTCATCATCAGCACCATACACAATTTTTCCAATCTTGCTCCAATAGATAGCACCGGCACACATAAAGCAAGGCTCTATGGTTACATACAAAGTGGCATCCGGCAAATATTTGCTGCCAAGCGAATTAAAAGCAGAAGTCAGGGCAATCATTTCAGCATGGGCGGTAGGGTCGTTTAATCGTTCGGTCATATTATGCCCCCGTGCAATGATTTTTTCATTGACAACCACCACAGCACCAACGGGGATCTCATCATCCTCAAATGCTTTTTTGGCCTCTTTTAATGCCTGCATCATGTAGTATTCGTCAGTCATTGGGAATAGAGTTTTACTTATTACCAAAGCGAATAAGCAGCCAGTCCATTTATTAATGGGGCTAAAAGTTATTCTACTTTGGTATAACTTGGTATAAAATTAGAATTAATGGCAGACATATCCAGCCTGGAAAAATTGCGGCAGCATTTTAACAGTGGGGCTATCCGTCCTTATGCTTTTCGCAAAGAGCAATTAAAGAAGCTGAAAGCATCCATCCTGAACCATGAACAGGATTTGTATGATGCCTTATACGCCGACCTGAAAAAAAGCCCCGAAGAAGTGTGGGCCACCGAAACCGGGATGGTGCTGGCGGAGCTGAACGCCGCACTCAAAAACCTTCGCAACTGGATGGAGCCGGAAAGTGTGACAACCAATTTACTCAACCTTCCCTCCAGCAGCAGAGTTTTGAAAGAGCCGTTAGGAGTCGTACTTATTATTGGCCCATGGAATTACCCTTTTCAATTATTAATAAATCCTTTGATCGGTGCCATTGCTGCGGGAAACTGTGTCGTTTTAAAGCCTAGTGAATTTGCGCCTGCTACAGATGCAGTAATGAAAAAAATAATTGAAGAAAATTTTCCTAATGAATATATTTTATATGTGCAGGGAGACGGAGCAGCAGTGATTCCCGAAATGATGAATAATTTTTCTTTTGACCATGTATTTTACACCGGCAGCACAGCAGTAGGAAAAATTATTTATAAGATGGCTGCAGAAAGGTTGGTGCCTGTAACGTTGGAGTTGGGTGGTAAAAGCCCCTGTATAGTGGAGGCAGATGCAAACATTAATGTGGCGGCCCGGCGGATAGCTATGACAAAATTTTCCAATACCGGGCAAATGTGTGTGGCACCTGATTACCTGCTGGTGCATAGTTCTGTAAAAGACAAATTGGTGGAAGCATTAAAAGCAGCTGCATTAAAATTCTTTAGCGATAAACCGGAAGATAGTTACAACTATGGAAAAATAATTAATGAGAAACAGTTTGACCGGATTGCCGGTTATTTGCCGCAAGGTAAAATTGCCTATGGTGGCAGAACAGATAAAAGCAAATTGTTCATTGAGCCAACCATACTGACAGATGTTTCTATGAATGGGTCAATTATGAAGGAGGAAATATTCGGGCCGGTGCTACCCATTATTCCTTTTAATACGATGGAAGAAGCAAAAGAGATTATTCAGACCAATCCTAATCCATTATCATTATACATTTATACTTCCAGTAGCAAAAAAGAAAAGGAATGGTTGGAGGCGGTACCTGCAGGAGGCAGTTGCGTCAACAATTCAAGCTGGCATTTAACCAATCATCATTTACCATTTGGTGGCAGAGGATTTAGTGGTACAGGATGCTACCACGGAAAGTATTCATTTGAAACATTCAGCCATAAGAAAGCAGTAATGAAAACACCGACTTGGTTTGATCCGGGTATAAAATACCCGCCGTTTAAAGGGAAGTTGAAATTATTCAAATGGGTGATCCGTTGATGGCAACAAAACCAAAATATCGTAAACTTAAAAGGGCATTGATTGTTCTTTTTCTATTCATTGCAGCGTTTGTAGTGTATGTTGAAATTGCCAACCGTAATTCAAAAAATATGACATACCGTCAAAAGGTATTAAAAGCAGTTTATCCTGTATTCATGTGGTTTACCAAACTTACGGGAAAGAATACCAAAAAGCTTTCGGGAAGCAAAACACCTCCTGTTTCTTTTTATTCACTAAAAGGAATGTTGAATAACGGTGATACACTGGATTTTGCCAGCCTGAAAGGGAAAAAGATTATCCTGGTGAATACGGCCAGCGATTGCGGGTACACTAATCAGTATGACGATTTACAAAAGCTATCAGTGCAATATAAAGACAAGTTAGTAGTGATTGGGTTTCCTGCCAATGATTTTAAAGAGCAGGAAAAAGGAACGGATACAGAGATTGGAAAATTCTGTAAAGCGAACTATGGCGTTACATTTCCGCTCATGCAAAAAAGTACCGTGATTAAATCTTTGAAACAGAATCCGATTTATCAGTGGTTGACGGATTCCGCTAAAAACGGATGGAATAATAAACCGCCGGCCTGGAACTTTACAAAATATATGGTTAATGAAGAAGGGGTGTTGACGAATTACTTCGGGGCTTCCATTTCCCCTATGAACAGCGATGTACTGAAAGCCATCAACGATTAAATATTTTTCAAAAATCAGTGGTTAATAATAAAGGGAAATGAACTATACTGATATAATCGGAGCAATCGGGGTTGGCTTGATCCTACTGGCTTATTTTTGTAATACTTTCGGCTGGATAAATGGTAAGAGTAAATTATTTTTTCTTTTAAATACAGTTGGTGCAGGGCTGGCTTGCTATGCTTCCTGGCTTATTAACTACTGGCCATTTGTTGTGCTGGAGGGCACCTGGTTACTTGTTTCGGTTATCGGCTTTGTAAGAGCCGTAACCCTAAAATCTTAAACGATTCAACTTTAATTCACCGGGCATTTCTCATGGTAGTTCACCAATTCAATCGGTGTTTTCTCAAACTCATAACCGTCATAAGTGCTGGCAATATCATCAAACACGGCATTTATTTCTTCTTCAGTAGTCAGTGTTACTAATTTAGTACGAAACTCTTTTATATTCGGCAACCCCTTTAAGTAATTAGCATAATGGCGGCGCATTTCATTGATGCCTACCACCGGATTTTTCCACTCTATAGATCTTTTCAGATGTTTGCGGCAAACAAAGAGCCGGTCTTCAATAGTTGGCGCCGGTAAATGCTCCCCTGTTTTTACAAAATGCTTTATCTCATTAAATATCCACGGATAACCGATAGCAGCACGGCCAATCATAATGCCATCCACACCGTAACGGTTTTTATATTCCACTGCTTTCTCCGGTGAGTCAATATCACCGTTACCAAAAATCGGCATAGTGATGCGGGGATTATTTTTTACTTTACCAATGAGTGTCCAATCAGCTTCGCCTTTGTACATCTGTGTACGGGTACGACCATGAATGGCCAATGCTTTTATGCCCACATCCTGCAACCGTTCTGCTACTTCTTCAATGTTTCTTGTATTATCATCCCAACCCAATCTTGTTTTTACAGTAACGGGCAGTGAAGTTGCTCTAACAACAGCCGATGTTAGCCGCACCATCAGATCAATGTCTTTTAATACACCGGCACCGGCACCTTTCAACGCTACTTTTTTTACCGGGCAACCAAAGTTGATGTCTAATAAATCAGGATTGGTGACTTCTACAATTTTTGCAGCCATTGCCAGGCTATCTTCATCGCCACCAAAAATCTGGATACCCACAGGCCGTTCATAATCGAAGATGTCAAGTTTCTTACGGCTTTTAATCGCATCTCTTATCAATCCTTCTGAGGAAATAAATTCAGTGTACATCAGATCGGCCCCATTATCCTTGCACACAGCCCGAAACGGCGGGTCGCTTACATCTTCCATCGGTGCCAGAAGCAGCGGAAAGTCAGGAAGTTGTATGTTGCCAATCTTTATCATTCAAAATGCAATTACCTATTTTTGTAGCCTGCAAATTTACAAACGAAATCCCACAATTTATTCATGAAAGGATTATTAAAAGCAAAACCGCCACTTACACAATTTATCATCCTCGTTAGCATTGCCTTAGCCAGTTTTTTTATCCTGGGGCTGATAGGTACTGTGGCACTTTCTAAAATAACAGGCATGGGGCTGGAGACAATGAGTGACCCTTCAAAATGGGATTATAACAGCAGCACTCTGGCTACTGTCATCCGGGGAATGCAGGTTATCCAGTTTATTAGTTTATTTCTCGTACCCACTTTTCTTTGCGCCTGTTTTTTCAGTACCGACAGTAAAAAATACCTTGGTTTAAAAAAACCGCCAAATGCCGGATATTTTTTAGTGGCAGTAGCTGTTATGCTGCTGGCTCTTCCGTTAGTCAGTTTTTTGGGTGAGCTCAATCGAAATGTTCAGTTTCCCGCCGGCATAGCCAACTGGATGAAAGAACAGGAGGCAGAAGCGACCAAAACTATCAAGGCATTATTATCGAAGCATACCATTAAGGATTTGGTATTAAACATCATTTGTATTGCCGGTCTCGCTGCTGTTGGCGAAGAATTATTATTTCGTGGTGTGGTGCAGCGGCTGCTGATTAAATTATGCAAAAGCCCCTGGATTGGAATCATTTTAGCTGCCTTTCTCTTTTCTGCCATGCATGTGCAGTTCTATGGTTTTCTGCCTCGGTTTGTGTTGGGCATTTTCCTTGGAGCTATTTATTGGTACAGCGGTAGTTTGTGGACAGCCATCCTTGCACATTTTGTGTATGATGCTTTTCTGATTGTGCTGGTTTATTTCAATTCGGAATCATTGAATGATGAAAACACATTGAACCTGTCAAACATTGCTTTGGGAGCAGCTATCAGTTTAGCACTGGTAGTTTTTCTGCTAATGTGGATGAAAAAGAAATCAAGGGTAACGTACAATGAGGCATATGCAGATGATGCCGTGCCGGTAAAAGATCATCCGTTCTAATTTTTATTTATGGCGTTTAACTGGCAAACATTCCGGACAAGAACATTAACCGCTATCGTATTTGCGGCGGTAATGCTTGTTGGATTGCTATGGAATCACTGGAGTTTTTTCATTTTATTTTCTATCATACATTTTGGTTGCTGGTGGGAGTATCTGAAACTGACAGAGAAAATTCATACTTCCATTTTTCATCCTTATACCAAATTGGGATTGATGCTGATGGGCTATGGATTAATGCTGTGGTTTTGCAGCCCTGCTTATAATATCAACGGCTATGGATTAAAAGAAAATATTTCATTGCCAGTATCGGCAACAGGGTTTACTTTATTACTGATTGGAATTTTTCAAAAGAATGCAATTAAGCTGAAAGCATTTGGAATGGCGGTGCTGGGGTTGGTGTATATTTCATTTAGCCTTAGTCTTATGATTGACATATCAGGACGGATTACAAATCCAGATACAGGGGAGGTAATACTTTCTTACTATAATAAGTATTACCCGGCTTTAATTATCTTTTCTATTTGGATTAATGATACAATGGCGTATATAGTTGGATCATTAATCGGAAAAACACCACTTTCTAAAATTTCACCAAAGAAAACCTGGGAAGGAACAATAGGAGGAATTATTCTTTGTGTTGGCCTTGCTTTTTTAATTCCTTTTATTTTCTCAATTACTGGAATTGACTTTGATACATCAGCTATTATTGCTTGTGCCGTTGCTATTGCCGGTACTTTTGGTGATTTATTTGAATCTAAACTAAAACGAATAGCCGGAGTGAAAGATAGTGGCTCATTAATGCCAGGCCATGGTGGTTTTTTAGACAGGTTTGATTCTTTATTATTTGCTATTCCTGTTGCATGGCTTTTGACTGAACCATGCCTAATGGGGCCATGCTAATACAGTAATCCCGGGCAAGTCCCTCACTTGCCATTTTCCTATATTTGTGCCATGACCATCCACAAAGAAGGCTATAAAACGATTGCTATCAGCACAATACTCTTTGGAGTTATCAATGTACTTTCTTTTTATTTTTTAAGTTCTGCTGTACCATTGATAAGCTGGATAATTTTTATAGGAACACTTGGCTTGTTGCTTTTCATGATTTCTTTTTTCCGCATTCCGAGAAGAACACATACTATAGAAGAGAATGCCATCGTAGCTCCGGCAGATGGTAAAGTAGTGGTGATAGAAGAAGTGCAGGCCGATGAATATTTTACTGACCGCCGTATACAGGTTTCTATTTTTATGAGTCCGCTGAATGTGCATGTAAACCGTAACCCGGTTACTGGTGAAGTAGTGTATAGTCAATATCACAAAGGCAAGTATTTGGTGGCATGGCATCCAAAATCTTCAACAGAAAATGAACGGCACTCCGTTGTATATCGCAAAGACGGAAAAGAAATTTTGGTAAAACAAATAGCCGGTGCATTGGCCAAAAGAATTTGTAATTACTTACAACCCGGCCAGCAGGTAAAACAAACGGCTGAAATGGGTTTTATCAAATTCGGTTCAAGAGTTGATTTACTTCTTCCGCTTGATGCAAAAATTCTTGTGAAGATTGGCGATAAGCCACAGGGTGGGGTCACAGTAATTGCAACCTGGTAAAAGAGCCTGTCCCTATCCTTCGATAAACTCAGGAGGAACTTAGGTCATTATTTTCTTTCCTTTTCGATAGCTTCTTTAAAGAAAAATTTTTTCAAGTTCCTTTAGTGAATAAACTGTGTAAGTAGGCAGCTTATCATTTACAGGAACTGGTTCTTTGGTAAGATGATTGACATGCACCTGGTCTATCCCTGCATTCATGGCGCCAATTATATCTGCTTCAATGCTATCGCCCAGCATGATACTTTCTTCGGGTTTTGCATTTGTTCGCTTAAAGGCGTAATCAAAAATTTCTTTGTGAGGTTTCAGGCTGTTGCTTCCTTCAGAAGTAATTACTTCAATAAAGTACTTATCTAATCCCGAGTTTTTTATTTTACTGTGCTGTGTTTTCTCAAATCCATTCGTAATTAAATGAAGCTGGTAATTTTTTTCCGTCAAGTAATCAAGAATTTCAATGGTATAAGGGAAGAGAAGATTTCTTGTCGGTAACAAATCTAAAAAATACACCCCCATTTCACGGGATAGTGGCTCATTAGCGATTTTAAAATCCAGCAAAGTCAGCCACATTCTTTTCCAACGCAGCTCGTCCACTTTTATATAGCCGTTGCGGTAGCGGTCCCAGAGCTTATCGTTATGAACAAGGTAATTTTTATGAAATAAATCAAAACTGTGAACACCTTTTGATTCCAATTTATATGAATCATAAAGCTCTTCCAGTGTCTGACGGCTATTGGCTTCAAAATCCCAGATAGTGTGGTCGAGGTCGAAGAAAAGATGTTTGTACTTCATTACAGGTTGTAGATTTGCAAAGAAACTGGAAATAATAATACAATGAATGTAATTATCACCGGCGCCTCAAAAGGAATAGGTAAAGCCATCGCAGAAATATTTGCTGCCAACGGGCAAACCTTGTTTTTATGTTCAAGGGGCGAAGTGGCGTTGTATAAAACAATGGAAGAATTAGTGACCAAATTTCCAGGGACAACTATTAAGGCCAAGCCATTTAACCTGAGTAAAAAAGAAGAAGCCATTGCATTCGGCAACTGGTGTTTATCGTTTGGCTCTCCTGATATTTTAATAAACAACGCCGGTCTCTTTGAGCCAGGTAGTGTACATAACGAACCGGATGGGCTTTTAGAAAATCAGATGGCTACCAACGTTTACAATGCTTATCATGTTACCAGAACATTGCTACCCAAAATGATGGAAAGAAAATCAGGTCATATTTTTAATATGTGTTCAATAGCATCGCTTCATGCTTATGCTAATGGCGGGGCTTATAGTATCAGCAAATTTGCCTTGCATGGTTTTAGTAAAAATCTGCGGGAAGAAATGAAACCGCATGGGATTAAAGTGACTTCTGTTTATCCTGGTGCTGTCATGTCCGATTCATGGGGCAATTATGATAATTCTTCCAAACGCATCATGGAGGCAGAAGATATTGCTAAAATGGTCTATGCCGCTTCCCAACTTTCTGTACAAGCTTGTGTAGAGGATATTGTTATCCGGCCACAATTGGGTGACCTTTAATCCGAAAACCCTCCAAAGGTTATCAGGATGGTGAAAAATTAAAACAATCTATAAAACCCCTGGAGGGTTAAAATACACCTTTGGTAAATTTTAAATTCTTCTTTGCGAAAGCCACACTATTTTAGTATGGTTATTCATGAAGAAAACAGCCGCCATATTTGCCCTTGTCTTATTTGCACTATCGGGTTGGTCACAGGTTTCATTTAAAACTATTGTACCACAGCAGCCTGTTGTAACCGGGGAGTCTTTCCAGGTACAGTACATTATTGAAGACGGTGATAAAACGATGAATGTAAAGCCGCCTGTGTTTAACAACTTCCGGTTTGTGGCCGGGCCAAATATTTATATGGGGACGGTTCCCGGAACAAATGGTACAAGACTACTCCGCAATGCAGTTTATACTCTGGAAGCTACAAGACCGGGAAGGTTTATTATACCGGGAGCTACAATATTAGTTAATGGAAAAATAATCCGCAGTAACGATGTTTATGTGCAGATAATTTCAAAAGAAGAAGCTGTCAATAAATTCAATAAAGAAAATGGGGTTAACCCTTCTGATTATTTTCTACGACCGGGAGAAAATGCTTATGAAAAAATAAGACAGAACCTTTTTGTGAAAGTATTGGTTGATAAGAAAAGCTGCTATGTCGGCGAACCAGTATTAGCAACATTCAAATTATACTCAAGGCTTGAATCAAAATCAGATATTGTAAAGAACCCTGGTTTTTATGGCTTCACCGTGTACGACATGGTGAACCTGACCGATAAACAAATGGTAATAGAAAACGTAAATGGTAAAATATTTGATGTGCATACCATTCGTAAAGTGCAATTGTACCCGTTGCAGTCCGGCATTTTTACCATTGATGCAATGGAAGTAAAAAATAAAGTTGAGTTTTCTAAAAGTTTGGTGAGTAAAAAGACAGAACAGGAGATAGTGGAAGGGGTATTGGGAAGTGATGGTAATGAAAGTGCAAAAGAAGGAACTGAAGTGTTTGAAACAGACATCAGTACAGAGCCTGTTACTATTAATGTAAAGCCTGTTCCTGCAGTCAATAAGCCTTCCTCTTTTACAGGGGCCACTGGTCATTTTTCCATTGCTTCTTCTTTGGTAAATGATAAACTGGCGAAAAATGAGCAGAGCTTTTTTGAAATTATCATTGCTGGAAAAGGGAATTTTATACAATTAGATGCTCCGGCTGTACAATGGCCTGTTGGTGTTGAAGGATTTGAACCGGTGGTAAGAGATGATCTGGATAAAACAAAAATACCATTGACGGGAAGTCGCATATTCCGTTATCCTTTTGTTTGCTCTTCACCCGGAAAGCTGCAACTGCCTTCAGTAGGCTTTTCTTTTTTTGACACTGATAGCAACTCCTATAAAACTATTGCTACAAAAAAAATAGATGTGCTGGTTGGCAATGAAGAGAAAGTAAAAGAAGTTGTTGCGGAGCAGAAAGCTTCCATCGCAGAAAAAAGTGAAAAGGCGACCCGAACGGCGGGCATAGTTGTAGCATCGTTGGTACTGGTGATTTTACTTTATTGGGTATTCAGAAAAAAGGAACCTGAAGAACTACACCAGACATTTCCAACAGCAGAGCAACCTTCTGTTGGAAGTTTACTTGAACCGGCTTACACTGCCGTTTCGGCAGAAGGCAACCAATTCTATTCTATCCTTCATAGAGTTGTCTGGAAATTTGCTGCGGAACAATTCAATTTATCAGGTAGTGAAATAAATAAACAAACACTGGCTGCTAAAATGAAGGACGCCAATATTGACAGTAACATATCTGGTAATTTATTTCAACTATTGGAGGAGTGTGAAGCCGAAATGTTTACCAATGCCAGCCTGTTGCATGATAAAAATACTATGCTGTCAACTGCAACAGAAGTATTGGAAAATATCAACCTTTCATTAAGCTAAGGGCATTTACTCTGAATATTTATATCCCACCCCTCTTACAGAGTGAAAATATCTGGGATTGCGGCTGTCGTATTCAAAGTATTTGCGAAAGTTAAGAATGAAGTTGTCAATCGTCCTGGTGGTAGGATACACATTATAACCCCAAACGGATTGTAATATTTTTTCTCTTGGAACCACTTCGTTTTTATTTTCAATAAGCAATTTAAGCAGCATCGTCTCTTTTTTGCTCAATTCTATTTTTTCGCCATTGGCTTTAGTGGCCTGTTGTGCTTTGAAGTCCACAATATTGTTACCAAAAGTATATGTATCACCAACGGTTGATTTGTCCTGTAGCTTTATATTTTTATTGATCAGCTTACTAACCCGCAGCAACAGCTCCTCCAGGTTAAAGGGCTTAGTCAGGTAATCATCGGCTCCTTTTTTTAATCCAAGTACCCTGTCAGCACTGCTGTTTTTTGCACTAAGAATAAGTATCGGTACTTCATTATTACTGATACGGATGGTTTCGGTAACGGTGATACCATCCATTTCAGGCAGCATTACATCCATAATAATAAGGTCAAAGTATTCTCCCTGCACAGCTTTTAATGCAGCGGCACCATCCAATGCGGATGTCACATCGTAGCCTTCCAGCTCAAGGTTTAGCTTCAGTGCTTCATGAAGATTTTCTTCATCCTCCACTAATAATATGGATCTTTTTTGTTCAGTAGTCATTGTAGCATTTCCTTTCACAGTTAGGTCAGACGGAGACCGTCAGACTTTAAAAATGACGACAAAATTACTTCCGTTCGGGTCATTGTTTGTCACCGAAATGTCGCCATTGTGGCTTTGGGCTATCTTCTTGCAAAGATACAGGCCAAGACCAGTACCCTGTGTTTTACGGGTAGCTTCGTTACCGATGCGATAAAATTTGGAGAAAACCTTTTTCTTCTCCACATCAGCAATACCAGCTCCTTCATCTTTTATGTGCAACTCTATTCCAGACCTGTACTTTTTCAGCACCGCTGTTACCGGGGTTTCTTTAGGAGAGTATTTAATGGCATTTTCCAGCAGGTTATTAATCAGCATTTGTAAAAGCAACGCATCGCCTTTTACATCCGCATCGGCTTCTATATCTTCATTAAATATTCTGTCAGGAAACCGGTTGCGGAAATCCTGCATACAATCTTTTAGTAATGTAGAAAGGTCAAGTTCCTCATTGGATGATTTATAACCGCCGCCTTCCAATTGCGAAGCAATCAAAATATTATTCGTTAAAAAATTTAACCGGGCTGTTTCATCTAGTGTAGTGCGAATTAATTTTTTCTGCTTTTCCGGGTCAAGATTGTATTTCTGTAATGTTTCCAGGTTCAGCCGGGCTACGGAGATAGGAGTTTTCAATTCATGGGTAACTGCCATCATAAAATTCTGCTGTTGCTGCTGTAATTTAAATTGCCTGCGGACGGAGCGATAAACAAAACCGGCACCTACCAGTATAAGAATTAAAAAGGTTATCCCTTCGGCTATATATTTCCCCGTATTTCTTTTGGTCTCCTTATCTATAGCAAAAATCTTGTCTCCCAGTTGTGCAACAGAAAGAGAATCCTTTTCAATGTTAATGGATTTATACTGGAGGCCGGCAATGCGTTTATTTTGCTGTTCCAGCGAAATAAACCACCAGGCTAATGCTGCTACGATATAAAACAACAGCATCCAGTAAATGAATGTGGTGCGGCGAATTCTTTTGCGGCTGGCATCGAGCATAGTGCAAAGATGGAGTTAATACCAAAGTGAATAAAAATAGTCAGGCCAATTTTTTACAAAAAAGTCGTTATGCTGTTTTGGTATTATTGCTTCTTTTCTATTCTCAACCCCACATTCAGCACATTGTTAAGGGGGTTTTCCCGCATTATTTGCTCAACGCTGAAAGTATAGTTACCAGCTTTTTTAAAATAAAACTGACCTCCAACTGGTGTTAGCGGAATGCGGTGTTCGTAAATATCATCCATGCCGCTGGCCAGCCAACCTTCATTGTCAGTGGCAAGGCGAAGGTCGTATCGGCCCATTTGTGTAGTGTCGGCACCGGGCTGTTTTGTATAGAGGTTGATATAAATATTGTTGAAACTGTATTTATCATTATGCCGGAGAATAAGGAAAAGCTGGTAGGGTGATGAGGTGTCTTTAATAGTAAAAGTAAAAGAGGGCTTATAGCTGTTCTTCCAGGAATGCTCCGGAATGCTCACCGATTTTTCATAAAGGTCAACGGTAGTACAGGAAACAAAATACAAGGCACAAGGTACAAGACACAAGAAGAGTCGTTTAATCTGCTTCATTTAACAAAGATAATATTCGAGGGACAAGAATACAAGGTACAAGGCGCAAGTAACCCTATTCTATAATATTTTCCTTTTGAATAATGTAGTAAAGTGACAAGGCAAGAAAGAAATTTACAATATCACGACCTTGTTCCTTGAATTCTTGCACCTTGTCCCTTTATAGTACGTTCAGCACCTGCTCCTTCGCCTTTTCCATTTCATCTTTCATCATCACCACTGCTTTTTGAATGGTAGAATCATAAGCCTTGGAACCGGTAGTATTAATTTCCCGGCCAACTTCCTGTAGTATAAAAGAAAGTTTTTTTCCTTTTGATTCTTCTTTTTCTGCCAGCAGGGCTTTAAAGTAATCACAGTGGTTTTTTAGTCGTACCTGTTCTTCGGTAATGTCTATCTTCTCTATATAATATATAAGCTCTTGCTCCAGCCGGTTGCCGTCGTAGTTTTCTTTGCCCACATTTTCTTCCAGCAGGCGGGTAATTCCTTCTCTTATTTTTTGTTTACGAAGTGGTTCTAATTTTATTACTTCGGCTTGCTGCAATTCTATATTACTGATGCGGAGCAGGAGTTCTTGTTCCAATACAGCCCCTTCATTCAGGCGGTGCTTGTTCAGTCTGTCAATGGCAGCCTTTAAAACTTCCTGAAACTCAACCCACTCTTCATCAGACAGGGTGTCGCTGCTAGGGGTGATGACTTCTGGAAGCTTAACAAGTGTGCTTAATATATGAGAAGCATCTAGGTTTAGGGCTGCAGATAGCTCGGCCAGCGGTTTGTAGTAGGCTTTAGCCAGGTCGGTATTAATAGTAACTGGTTTTGCACTGCCGGTATCTTTCAGGCTTATCATACAATCCACACTGCCGCGGATTAATTTCTCCGACAGCATCCGGCGAATATCAAATTCAAAGGGTTTTAGAATTGACGGTAGTCTAAGTTGCAGTTCAAATTGTTTTCCGTTGAGAGATTTAATATCTACGAGAAAAGTTTTATCTCCTACATTTTTTTCGGTTCTTCCAAAACCGGTCATTGATTTCAGCATGCAATAATTTTTAGATTAATGTAAAGGTATTTTTAATTATTGACTATTGCGATAATGAAAGTTTTGATTAATGCGGAGTGCTCAGTTGAAAATTGTTTATTGATTATTATATATTGAACAGCTGACCAGTCAATAATCAACACTCAACAAACAATTTTCAAAGATAGAAGTATGATTACATGGCATTGTTCGTTAAGAATTGAACATAAAAAAATCCCTCCGTAGTAAGCGAAGGGATAATATATAGATGGGTTAGTAAGTACGGGAACCAAATTCCCTTCACAATATTAGAAATAAATTCCTTTAACCAAAAAATATTTTCAAACTATTTTATTAACATTTTTGGTATAGCTGTGGATAAGCCAAGCGGAAAATACTATCATTCTTATAGATGATTGAAACGTTTAAAATAATTCAGCGTAGTATTTTCTTAATGTGGTATAATTTTAATATTGCTGAAAGACTTGCCAGTCAGGCATTTCATTGATATTTGTTTTTGACAATCAATGTGTTTGCATGTTGCTCTTATAATAATTGCGATGAAAATAATCAGTCTTGCACCTCGTTATGCTTTCATTTTATTACCCAAAAAATATTTTTAAAAAGTTGCAGTTAGAAAGCTGCTAAACCTGCAAAATCACTTGTTTTATCAGTTATCTGCCATTTACAAGGTCGTTACCTTTGTACAACCTTCGTTTCGTTTGCTACGAAACTCCGGTATAAAAAATAAAATTTATTGTATGAAGTTTGATAATCCTGTTCCGTTAACAACCATTGCACAGCTTATCGGTGCCGAAGTAGTTGGAAATAATAATGGAAATGCTACCGGCATTAATGAAATACATAAAGTAGAAGAAGGTGATTTAGTATTTGTTGACTATCCAAAATACTATGACAAATGCATCAACTCTGCCGCAACGTTTATTATCATTAATAAGAAAACGGATTGCCCGGAAGGAAAGTCTTTGCTGATTGTGGACGAACCGTTTGAAGCTTATCTGAAGATTGTAAATTTTTATCGTCCGTTTGCCCCATCCATGAAAATGATAAGTGACACTTCGTTGGTGGGTGAAGGAAGTGTAATAATGCCGGGTGCATATATCGGCAATCATGTGCGCATAGGAAAGAATTGTGTCATTCATCCAAACGTAGTGATACTCGATCATTGCTGTATCGGTGATGATGTGGTTATTCAGGCAGGAACGGTTATTGGTAGCGATGCTTTTTATTATAATAAGAAAACCAACCGGGATGTCCATTATAGAAAAATGACCAGCATTGGCCGGGTGCTGATAGAAAACGGGGTGGAAATAGGAGCTAATTGTTCTATTGACCGGGGAGTTAGCCATGACACTATAATCGGCGCAGGAACCAAGATGGATAACCTTATCCATATCGGCCATGATACGGTAGTGGGCAAAAATTGTCTTTTTGCCGGGCAGGTGGGCATAGCAGGGGCCACTATTATTGAGGACAATGTAATCCTTTGGGGGCAGGTAGGTGTAAGTAAAACGCTGACAATCGGTAAAGATGCTATTGTGTATGCACAAAGCGGTGTAAAGGATTCTATTGCCGGCGGCAAAGTCTATTTCGGCTCACCAGTGGAAGATGCAAGGGAAAAAATGAAAGAATTTGTCTGGATAAAAAGAATACCGCAGTTGTGGGAAAAAGTGATGGGGAAGAAATAACTGAATTATGAATATTGAACAAGGAATGAAGAATTTCGAAGTATTACAATTTTGTCATTAGAAATTCCTAGTTCATCTGTTCGACACTCTTTAATCCGGCACATAATCATACGGCAACAAATCTGCCACATTCTTCCAGCTCCAGTAGCCCTGGTTCACCCAATTTTTCTGATCGTAGTAATAGCCATTTTCAGTAATTGCAATTGTTTCTTTTATATCAATATAGGAAATGGGGTAGGGAACGGATAGGGGTAAACTCATTTTTTTAAGGTACTCAGGCTCCGGCCTTTTTTTGACATAGGTGATGCTGATTTTCCGGGGATAATATATTTCTACCTCCATCTGGCCGGTAAGCACCTGATAAATAACAGTATCTGTTGTGATACTATCTTTTGGGATCAAAGCCATACTATCCCTTGTGAAGGCGAACATATTATAATAACGGTTGTCATACACTTCTTTTACCTTATTAAATTTCTTGTCATTATTCTCATCCAGCATATCAACTATCCAGCCATCTTCCACTAAAGTGCTGTCATAATAGCTGCGCATAAACTGAAGTTTGGAACCCTGATAGGTTTTTACCCGGTTGGTAGCCCACACTTTTTTCAGGCTGTCATCTCCTTCCATTTCAGTATAGAGGCAATATCCACGATAGATATTAATATCTGTGTTGTAGAAGTAAACAAATGAATCAAGTTGGTAACGGAGGTTATATCCCAATGCTTTGTTGCTTATTTGCAGGGCATCTGTCGCCAGCACTTTCAGCCGGTTACTTCTTTTATAAAAAAAGAACTTCAACACTTCCGGGTTGGTCAGCACACATTGTGCTGAATTAGGGGTGGAGCCAATAAAGTTTTTGGTAAAAAAATCGCCATATTTTTCCCAACCATTTGTTACTTCATAACTATTTTTAAGCACTACTTCGCCCAGGCTTTTATCTTCTTTCACCAATAATATTTCTAACTTATTATTTTCCGTGACACGGATGGTTTGTGTCTGGTAGCCGGTGTAGCTGAATATCAGATCGTAGCCACCGGATTTTAAAGAAATGGAAAACTCCCCCTGTTTATTGGTAACAGTGCCTAAGGTAGTATTCTGACAAAATACAGAAGCAGGTGTCAATGCTTCACGGGTAGCAGAATCTAACACAGTGCCTGTAACTACAAATTGGGCATCAGCTATAAATGAAAATCCACAAAACAAGGAAAGGAGGACGAAACGAATTTTTTGCATAGAAAACGATTACAGTTAAAGATACTATCAAAGCCGTTACGGTTGCACGGCACTAATAGTGCCAACGTATTTTTCACAGGCTTTTTTTATAGTTTCCTCCAATGGCGTAAAGGAAAACCCAGGCAGGGTTTTTAGTATTTTATCGTTTTCAAACCAGGTCTGGCTTTGTGCCACCCTTGCACTTTCTTTTGTGAGCAGCGGCTTCTTACCGGTAAATAATGATTTCAATTTTTCCATCCGCCAGGCTATTGCCATCAGGAAAGGGGTAGTTTGTCTTTGCGGACGTTTTTTACCAAACCCATCCGCTATTGTATCCTGTAGTTTTTTAAACGTCCAGGAATCGCCACTTACAATAAAACGCTGTTCACTGATATTGCTTTCCATTAAAATAATAGCAGCCCTTGCCACATCCTCCACAGCTGCAAATCCATTAATACCGGGGGTGTACCAGTTAAAACCATCATGCACATTTTTGAAGATGGCACAACTGCTGCTATGCCAGTCGCCATAGCCCAGGATGGTACTGGGATTTAAAATAACGGCCTCCAGGCCTTCACTCATGCCACGCCACACCTGCAATTCTGCTTTGAATTTACTTTTTGCATAATGGGTATTCACTTTACTTTCTTCCCATTTTTTTTCTTCATTCACATGGCCGCCATTGGCCGTTCTTCCTAATGCTGCTACAGAACTGATATGAACTAATCGCCGCACATTTTTTTCCAATGCCATATTTACCACATTGGCGGTTCCTTCCACATTCACCTGGTACATATCTTTTCTATCCTTTTTTACAAAAGAAACAACGGCCGCTGAATGAATGATAGTGTCAACTCCTTCCATTGCATCCTGCAAGGCCACAACATCCAGCACATCACCTTCAACCCACTCAACTGCATCAAAGATTTCCTTAGAAATCCAGAACGGTAGCTTATTGCTGCGACGGATGGCCCGGACAGCATACCCTTTCGCCACTAATTGTTTAATAATGTAAGATCCAAGAAAACCAGTACCGCCTGTAACTAAGACCATGCCCCTTTCCCCTAAAGGGGTATAAGAAGCTTCTTGTTGAAGGCTGTATTTTTTTTGGAAATTGTTGTTCAATGTGATTTTTTTGAAGTAAAGAAACTGTCAACGTAATGACTATAATTTCCCTTTAGGGGAAAGGGGCATATTTATAATACCCTTCTCCACTTTTCTTTCCTAATTGTCCCTTCTCCACTTTTTCTTTTTGAATATAAGAGGGCTTTAATCTCTCTGGGTTATTCAGTTGCTCATACACCGAACAGCTTACTGCATAATTAATATCGTTGCCAATTAAATCCATCAGCTTAAACGGGCCCATACGAAAACCAGTCGCTTCTAATAATTTATCTGCTGTTACAAAATCTGTTGTTCCTTCTTCCACCAGCCGCAACGATTCTGTATAATACGGTCTTGCCACCCTGTTCACAATAAACCCCGGAGAATCTTTACATATTACCGGCACTTTGCCCATTTGCCTCGCCAGCTCCACAATTGTTTCTGTGGTTTGTGCATTAGTGTGTTCTGTATTCACCACTTCCTCTAATTTCATTATCGTGGCAGGATTAAAAAAGTGCATACCAATTACCCGTTGCGGACTCATCACCCCTGCTGCAATTTTGGAGACTGATAAAGAAGAAGTATTGGTGGCAAAAATAGATTCGCTGTGGTTAAGCTCTGCCAGTTGATTAAACAAGGCAATCTTTATTTCGGGTTTTTCAATGATGGCTTCAATAAAAATATCGGCCAGACAGGTTTGAACATCATCAGTAAAATGAATCAGTTGTTGAATCTTTTCTTTCTCATCCGCTGTTTTCTTTCCTTTTTCTACCAGCGACTGCAAATTCGTTGCAATACCGGCTTTGGCTTTTTCCAGTACCACCGGGTTTAACTCGTATAGCAGCGTATAAAAACCAGCTTGTGCTGCTGCCTGTGCAATGCCGCTACCCATCGTTCCTGCCCCGCAAACACAGATAGTGTTGATAATCATTGTAATCGGTTTGAAAGGGGTAAAGATAATATTACACAGGAAGCTTTGTAGTTAAAAATAAAATTTCCTTACCTTAAACAAAAATTTGACATGGATACCAACCAACCAACTACCCCTTCAACTACTTATGTGCCGGCAGCAGCCTCTCCCGGAATGTTCGGAACTAAGATTCCTTCTTCTGTGGCTTTTATTGTAGCCGTTCTGCTTTTTTTTATGCCTTTTGTTGACATTAAATGCAACAATATGTCGCTGCAACAGGTAAGCGGCATTCAACTAGCTACTGGTTTCAAAATGAAAAACAACAGCTCAGACAATTCTTACCTGAATGATATAAAGAGTGAAACAGTTGACAACGGGATTACAAAAGCCACTACCAAAACCGATAAAAAAGAGCCTAACATGTATGCTTTGATAGCATTGGGATTGGGAGTGCTTGGTTTAGCATTGTCTTTTACCAAAGCCAAAGCTGCTATCGGTGGGGCGATGGTTACCGGTATTGCATCTGCCGGAGCATTAATAGGTATGATGCTGGATCTGAAAAAGAAAGCCAAATTAGAGATGCCAGATATGAGTGATAAAACTCCTGACAACGA
>JANNCC010000345.1:0-1737 GCA_031386125.1 Chitinophagaceae bacterium | reverse complement strand
TTTCAATGCCGCCAATGGAAGTGATATAGTTCACTTCATGTTCGCAGAACTGAGGTGTTACTTTATAAGCAGCAATACCATAGGTCATCAATCCGCCACCTTTACTTTCTTTTTCGTAAATGGTTACATCAATCCCCTCTCTTGACAACACATGAGCACAACTTAAACCCGCAGGGCCTGCTCCAACTATGGCAATTTTTTTACCCACCGATGGCTTTCTTTCAAACAACTGCCAGTTATTCTCCATTGCTTTCTCAGTAGAATAGCGTTGTAATCTGGCAATAGGAATTGGTTCTTCTTCCAATAGATTATACACACAGGCACCTTCGCATAATTTTTCAACGGGGCAAACTTTGCTGCAACCAGCTCCCATAAAATTTGAACTGAAAATGGTATGAGCTGAGCCTTTTATATTCTCAGTTGCGATCTGTTTAATAAATTTTGGAACATCAATACTTGTGGGACAACTCTTCATGCAGGGGGCATCGTAGCAAAACAAACAACGGTTGGCATCCACCTTTGCCGCCGTTATATTTTCATACGGCGGGTGAATGTCGGCGAAGTTGGCTTCGTATTGGTCTGTAGTTAATCTGTTATTTTTTATTGGCATAAAAAAAATTTTGGAACACGGATGACACGGATGAATGGATTTGCACGGATAACTTTCATTTTTAATTCGTATCTATCTGTGTAATTGTGGTTGTTCTCCATGATTTTCTATCATTATCATATATCTTTCTTTTCACTTCAGGTCGTTTTCCAAAATTCAGAAGAAGTCCCACTTCAATTTCTGTGGCTTTCAAATAATTGACAAGTTGATGCTCATCGCCTTCATATAGCTTTTCAGATGTTTTCAATTCACATATAACAACATCGTTTACTGTCAGGTCAGCGTTATAATCTCCCACTACTTGCGACTCGTAATAAACTACTATTCTTTTTTCTTTTGTAACATTAAGCCCCAGTTTAACTAACTCAATTAGTAATGCGTTTTGATATACTTTCTCCAGAAATCCATATCCAAGTGTATTGTAAGCTTTATAAAAAGCATTTATAATTTTTTCTGTAATTTCTTCGTGTTTCATATTGTGGAAATAAAATCAGTGTTTATCCATTCATCCGTTTCATCCGTGTTCCTGTATTTATAGTTCCGTCAGCTTTCCATAAGTCTCCGGCCTTCTGTCCCTGAAAAACTGCCACACATTTCTTACTTGCTCAATCATATCCAAATCAAATTCAGCAATTAATAATTCATCATTATCTTCTGATGCCTGTGCAAAAATTTGTCCTCTCGGGTCAACAAAATAGGAGGTGCCATAAAATTTACCGAGGTTCCAGGGTTTTTCTTCACCTACTCTGTTGATGCATCCCATAAAAAAACCAATGGCAGCAGCATGTGCTGGCTGTTCTAATTTCCATAAGTATTGAGAAAGACCAGCAACAGTCGCTGAAGGGTTATAAACGATCTCTGCACCATTCAATCCCAGGCATCTTGCGCCATCCGGGAAATGACGGTCGTAACATATATACACACCAACCTTAGCATACTTGGTTTGAAAAACCGGATAACCGAGATTGCCGGGTTTAAAGAAAAATTTTTCCCAGAAACCAGAAGTATGGGGTATATGATTTTTTCTGTACTTACCAAGGTATGTTCCATCAGCATCAATCACTGCCGCCGTATTGTATAACACACCAGCTTGTTCTTTTTCATATACCGGAACGATAATGACCATG
>JANNCC010000328.1:0-35470 GCA_031386125.1 Chitinophagaceae bacterium | reverse complement strand
GCACAACCCCGCATCCATGCCCACAACGATTATCAGCAGGCAGTTCCGCTAACGAATGCTTTGCACAACAGGGCTTACTCCATAGAAGCAGATTTGTACCTTACCCGCCGGGGTGTAGTGGTGGTGCATGAAAAAAAGATACCGCCACAGCTCCTTTACTGGATTTGCTGTACCTGCAGCCCATTATCCGGATTTTTAAAAAACATAATGGCCGCATCAGCAACAACAAAACATATACTCCGGTGCTGATGATTGATATAAAAGAAAGCGGCGAAGCAGTAATAGCCGCATTGCTGCAACTGGTGGCTCCGCACCGTTCCGTATTTGACCGTTCGGTAAATGCAAGGGCTGTACAGTTGGTTATCAGCGGCAACCGGGGTGCTGTTTCCACCTGGGCATCATGGCCTTCGTACATTCTTTTTGATGGCCGCCCTGCCGAAGTGTATGACAGTACTGCCCTGCAACGGGTAGCTTTTATCAGTGATGCTTATTATAAGTATGTTACCACATCAGACAGTAGCAGCCGCATACAACAACTCGTTACTAAAGTGCATGGCATGGGTAAGTTGCTACGGCTATGGGGCATTCCGGATACTGAGGCAGCATGGCAGCGGTTACAACAATTAGGTGTTGATATTATTAATACCGATAAGGTGGGAGAGTGCAGGGAGTTTTTAATAAAAGCTAAAGGATATTAATTCAGAATGCTAATCGGAAAATTATATAATTATTTGTCGCCAGCCCTTGCATTAAGGTCTTTAAATGCAAATATTATTTCGGCACAATGAGGGTTATTGCGATGAAGCAACATTGAGTTTAACACTTCCACATCTTCAACTATAGCTACCCCGTCTTCTTTAATAATAGAGCCATCGTTATATTTCCAGAACCAGAAATCAAATTTTCTTTTTCGACTCCGATGACGTTCGTCCGAACTGTCACAAACATACACAGTGACATTCTCAATTTTACTGAAGAAAAGACGGAATACTTCCACCACCGTAATCCCAATCTTTTCATCTACTGTTTTACTATCAGCATCGCCATCAGTTACGTCTATATTGAAGGAGTACACATTATCCGACAAATCTGGAAAATCTGCAAACATATAGCTGTAATCCAGAAAATAAACATGATAGGTTACTCCTGCATCGGTGATAAATTGATAAGAAAAATTATCAGCTTCCTGAAGTAGATAAGGGCTTAACAAAGTGGTATTTATTTTTTAAGTCAGCCAACTTACCGCCATTTTGTAAATGCTGATGAATAGCTTTCTTATCTTCAAGCATTTTCTTAAAAATGAAAGCTCCTTTGGAGTTTAGTGGTTTCTGTATGGTTCTACTTTTTCCCATGCCTGAACGAATTTACAAAATTATTTGTGACATACCAAACAGGCTTCCTGTTCTGTTGCATTTCAAAAAATTAATATCTCATGCAGAGGAAGATGAGGCTTTAGGCGTTTGGTAACACATTCATCAAGTAATATTTTCATGAAGGATGGAACTTGATGATTGAATTAATTGCTCAGACAGTTCCAGCACTTTTAATACCTGCACCCGGGAAACACTATCAAAGTCCTGCAGAAACGTTTCAATAGTCTCCCCGGTTTCGAGGTAATCAAACAAATTTTTAATAGGCACCCTTGTTCCATAAAAAACAGGTGTACCACCTGAAATTTCTGCATCAATATGTATTACTTTATCCTGCATGATTTCAAATTTACCATTTTAATCAGACTTATGCAACGTCTTCTTGTTAAGGTTTTTTAGTAATGAAGCTAGTGTTATTTCAACTTTCGCACTTTTCAATTTACATTCCCACACCGTTATTACTTTCCACCCTTCTTTCTTCAACGCCTTTATCGCTTTTGCATCATTGGCCTTGTTGGTATTTATTTTATGCAGCCACCAGTCGGTTCTTGTTTTGGGAACTACATAGTATTTGCAGTTGGTATGTCCATGCCAAAAACAGCCGTGAATAAAGATGATGGTTTTGTATTTGGATAATACAATATCTGGCTTGCCGGGCAGTGTTTTTTTATGCAATGAATAACGAAAGCCATTGGCATGCAAAAATTTTCGCACCAGCATTTCCGGTTTGGTGTTGCTGCTGCGTATCTGCGACATGTTGTAAGAACGGGTTTTCTTATTGTGAATCCCGATTTTCATCGGGACAAGTTATCTGCCATGATGTAAAAATAGTGTGCCTGTTTTTACCCAGACCTTCCGGAGTCTCTTTATTATAAATTGCTGCGAACCCTCCTCCGAAGGAGTCCTTTGGACAGGGAGGGGGAAAAGCCTGCTAATTTGAATTGATTATCTTGCTTATCTCAAAAAACGAAATGATGAAAAAATGGATTGGTGTATTTACACTTATTATGATTGCGGTAACTGCCAATACCCAATCGCTGACAAAAACCGAACAGCAAATATTGCAACATATAGAAACGGACTATGCCGTCAGCTTGCAGTTGCTGAAAGAATCGGTAAACATCAATAGCGGTACCTATAATTTCAGCGGAGTTAAAAAAGTAGGTGATTTGTATGGTAAGGAGCTGGCAGCGTTGGGTTTTACAGTTGAATGGATATCTATGCCCGACTCCTTAAAAAGAGCCGGCCACCTGGTGGCTACCCGCAAAGGAAAGAAGGGAAAGAAATTGTTTCTCATCGGTCATCTTGATACCGTGTTTGAACCAGACATGCCAGCCAATCCTTTTACAATACTTAGCGATACCACAGCCACCGGCCAGGGAGTAAACGATATGAAAGGTGGTGATGTGCTGGTGATAGCGGCATTGAAAGCATTACACAAACAGGGATTGCTGGATGATGTCAGCATCACCGTTTATTTTACCGGCGATGAAGAGAATGCCGGCCACCCGAGAGCCATCAGCCGGCGTGATTTTATTGACCGGGCTAAACAACATGATATAGCATTGGGATTTGAAACGGCCGCCGGTTTATCTACGGTGGCTACGGCCCGCCGTGGTGCCAGTGAATGGAGATTGGAAGTGGAAGGCAAGCAGGCACATTCATCCGGTATGTTTGGTTCGGCGGGGTTTGGGGCTATTTATGAAGCGTCCCGCATCATCAATACTTTCAGAGAAAAATTAAGCAACGAAAAATATCTCACTTTCAATCCTGGTTTGTTTATCGGCGGGTCAGAAGTAAATTATGATACAGCTGCACAAAAAGGAGATGTGTTGGGCAAGACCAATATCATTTCTCCCAAAACAGTTGTGATTGGTGATCTGCGTTTTTTGACTGAAGAGCAAAAAGAGAAAGCAAGAGCTACTATGCGGCAGATCGTTTCGCAACATCTTAGCGGTACCAATGCAACTATCTTTTTCAAAGATGGTATTCCTTCTATGCCACCCACCGCAGGTAATGCAGCGTTAGTGAAAATAGTAAATGATATCAGCATCGCTATCGGCTATGGTGAAGTGAAAGCCGGCGACCCCGGTTCCAGAGGTGCCGGTGATATTTCTTATGTGGCCAACTACCTTGATTGCCTGGATGGATTGGGTGCACCGGGTCGTGGTGCACATGCTCCGGGAGAGATTATCAACCTGCAGCAATATCCTAAACTCATAAAACGGGCAGCATTGCTTATTTACCGGCTTACGAGATAGGTGAGTTCTGTTTCACGTTTCATAGATTTTTTAAACAGTTAGTAACAGGTCCCGGCTTTGCATAGCCAACAGGTTGATCATTTATTTTTACTATAGGTATTATTTTCTTGCGGTGCAAAATGTTAATTATAAAAAATATATGTAAGGTGTATTAACGTTCTTTTTGTAAACAACGGTTCTTTGTTTGTATTCTATGTAGTGTAATTTATTATTCACTTTTAAAAACGTACCATTATGAAAAAGATTTTTACTTTATTGTTTACAATCGGGATGTTTACACTGGCCCAGGCACAGCCCGGCAACAGGGACAACCGACAACCTGACCGAAGAGATATTCCCCCAACAGATCAGCGGAATGATAAAACCTTCGATCAAAGGGACTATGATGATGATGTTGATAATACTAATCATAATCGCCGGGACAACGATGACCGCTACGGTAAGAACGACGACTGCTATGATTACAATGATGACCGCTATGATTACAATGGCAACAGCCGTTTTGGTAATGAACGCAGAATGAGAATGCAGATTGCCCAGATTAATCGGGAGTTTGATTACAAAACCGAAAAGGTAAGAAACAGCTTCTATATGAGTCGTTGGGAGAAGCAACGTCAAATCCGTTTTCTGGAAGAGCGGCGTCAACAGGAAATCAGAAAGGTGTATTTCAGGTTTAAATACAACCGTGGCTACGACGACCGTGATTTTCCTGACAGACATCATTATTAATTAAACAATCTTTTTACATCTACCCCGTCTCGTTTTGAATGAGACGGATTTTTTATTTAAAGTTATCTCAACCAATTATGGTTATGTTTGTTTGATAAAAATTAAATACTCATAACCATGCCAGCTACTAAAGCCTACGGCGCAGAAAGTGCCACCACCCCGATTGTTCCGTTAACAATAGAAAGAAGAGCACCCAAACCACATGATGTGCAGCTAGAAATTCTGTACTGCGGCGTTTGTCACAGTGATTTACATTTTGCCCGTAATGATTGGGGTATGTCGGTGTACCCGATTGTTCCCGGTCATGAAATAGTAGGAAAGGTAACTGCCGTGGGTGGTCATGTAAAGAAATTCAAAGTGGGTGATCTTGCGGGTATCGGTTGCCTGGTAGATAGTTGCCGGGAATGTGATAACTGTAAAGAAGGACTGGAACAATATTGCAACGGTGGCGCCGTGTTCAGCTACAACGGAAATGAAAGGGATGGCAGTGGTAATACATATGGTGGTTACAGCAAATCAATATTGGCGCATGAAGATTTTGTACTCCGCATTTCTGATAAGCAGCCTTTGGAAGCCATTGCGCCTTTATTATGTGCCGGAATAACCACTTACTCACCGTTGCGCCACTGGAAAGTTGGGAAAGGAACAAGAGTAGGTATTCTCGGACTGGGCGGTCTTGGACACATGGGTGTTAAACTGGCCGTTGCTATGGGTGCCGAAGTAACGATGCTCAGCCATACGGCAGCTAAAGAGGCTGATGCAAAAAGATTAGGTGCTCACCAATTTGTACTGACCAGTAATGAAGAACAAATAAAATCGGTGACTGGTTATTTTGATTTTATTCTCGACACTGTTTCTGCGGAACATGATTATAATTTTTATATTGCCCTGCTGCGCACCAATGGAGTGATAGTATGTGTGGGTGTGCCACCAGCTCCGGCAGTTATTCCTGCTTTCAATGTAATCTTTGGCCGCAAGAGTTTTGCCGGTTCATTGATCGGTGGTATTCCTGAAACACAGGAGATGCTGGATTTTTGTGCAGAACATAATATTGTATCGGATATTGAACTGATTCGTATGGATCAAATCAACGACGCCTATGAGAGGTTGCTAAAGAGTGATGTGAAATACAGGTTTGTGATTGATATGGCGAGCCTTTAGTGAGCCGGGAGTTTTTTAGTCAGGAGTGCTGTGTAATATTATTTAAAGCTGTCTTTAATAAGGCGGCTTTTTTAATGGGCTGGTATCATGTATTTGTATTTCTTCAGTAATGTTGAAATAAACTTTTACTTTTTCTACCATATCCTCTTTATCTCTCACTACTAATAAGATATTATGTTTTCGATTAGCCAGTACTTCTTTTACTACATCACTGAATCCCTCCCCTCTTAACTCCATGGGTCCGATTTCATCTATTACCAACCAGCCTTTCTTATCTATTGCATCCCGGATGATTTGGATGGCTTTATCAAAATTTGCTTTGCTGAAAGTGAATCGCCCTATGGACAATGTTTTGGTTTCCTCTTCTTTTGCTTCCATTAAAAACAACTGGCGGTTATAGGCATTCATAAACATTCGTTTGCCGTCCACTACCGGCGTTAGTATTCCATACACATCGGTTCTTTTTTCTGACCAGTTTACCAGGGAGGTTGTTTTACCGGTTTGAATGGGGGCGGTGAGAATGAAGACCTCACCCCCGACCCCTTTTCCCAATGAGGGAGTGAGACTGTTTACCAAAATTATTTTGCTGGCAGTGCTTATTCTTTTCCATCCTTTATTAGCAGACGACTGTTTCCAGCTTTGGGCAATCAATTGTTGTGTGGCAGGAAGCAACCGCAACACTTCCTGTACATCCTGCTGCGACCTGGTTTGCTTTTTCTTTAGCCACCAATGGAGTAATTGTTTTAGTAAAGGACCGATGATAAATATCCAGCCCAATATAATGATGATGGAACGGAGTAATATTTTCAATGAAATGTGGGATGGCAATAAGGGTGTGCCGATTTTAAAATATGACTGAACATATAAAGCTATCAGCAACAGCCATATAATAAATAACCCTGCTTTTAGTCGTTTTCGTTTTTTTAATTTGGCTGGTAAGACAATACCAGTTCCTTCCATCACCACCATATTATACTTTTCTTCCTTACTCCATTTTTTAATCCTCTTTGGAAGCATGGAAGCCCACCATCCTACCAGCAGGCCGGTGATGAGATGAAGAAAAACATACCCCCCGCCAATCCATAAACTATAGTTCGTAGTTGTTTTTTGTTTTGTCAGGCCATTGATAAAGTTGTTAATGACTTTCCAGAGATCGTTGCCATAAACAATGGTCAATACGAGTATGCGTTGCAGTCCTGATTCTAATAACCCGAGTATGGCTAATAGTATGCAGGAGAGTTTGAAGAATCTTCTGTTCCAGAATAATAGTTCTCCCATCAGCCCCTGAAAGAATACGGCGATATAAGCCGGTGGTGGTGCCTGCGGGCTGAGCATCATTTTAAAGATGGCCACTATAATGGTGGCCTTGATGATAGCCCCTTTATTTGGCACATACCAGGCGATGAGACAAATACAAACGATGGCGCAACTGCCGACTACTAATCCGGATACTGGAATTTTAAATCCGTGGATGATGCCGCCAAGCATGGCTTCGCAAAGAACCCATAGGGCGATGAGGCGGTAGTAGGTGCTTTGAGAATTAGTGCTTTTATCTGTTTTGGCGAACATTGGTTTCAAAAATAAATTAGTTCAATCGTAGTTTTTATTATTGCGAGTTACTAAATAATGCAGCGTAATCTGCATCTGTGTCAATATCAATATCTCCTTTTGGAAATGAAACTGCCACAACTTCATTTGCATACTTCTGTACAATACTCCTTGCACCGGCATCTCCAGCTAATTTCAGCAATTCAGAAAAAATGTTTTTATGGAAAAGAGCAGGCGGACCGGTGGTGTTATCATACCTGCTGGTGATGATTAGTTTATTTGTTTGCTGATGTGTAATTATTAAATCATTCAGTAAGGCGGCAGTAACAAAAGGCTGATCGCAGACCATGAGTATGGCGGCAGTAATATGGGGATTAATTTTTTGCAATTCATTTATGCCGCAGCGGATGGAAGAGGCCATTCCTTCCTCCCAGTTATTGTTTATTGCAACAATACTATTACCCGTTTGCAGTTCAGTTTGTATTATATCTGAATTGGCTCCCAGAACTACAATAACATCATTTGCCTCTGATTTTTTTGCTTCGTCAATTAAATGTTGCAGCAGGGTTTCGTTTTTATATAGCAATAACTGCTTGGGTTTGCCGAGGCGGTCTGAGGAGCCGGCGGCCAGAATTATTATACCGTAAGTATTGCTCATCTTTTGTATTATCGGAATACATTATATTTTGAAACACGGAGACAGGAAGGCACTAAGACACAGAGAAATTCATTGACGAAATTAAATCTTTGCTCTTCCGTGTTTTAATGCTTTCGTGGTTCAACATCTTATCTGCTTATTTTGAAGTCAATTTTACTTCTTCAATATCTGTAACCGCTCTTGCATGAATAACATCGCTATTATTCTTTAATTGTTTGCCTGCCTTATTTGATAGTACTGCTTTTATCTCAGCAATTATGGATAAAGCAATTTCTTCTGGTGTTTCTGCGCCTATATCCAAGCCCACCGGGCCATGAATGGTTGATAGTTGTTGTTCTGACAAGTTCAATCCGTTTTCTTTCAATTCGCCAACAATGCGGTCTAATTTTTTCTTAGGCCCGAGCATCCCGATATAAACAACATTTCTGGTGACCAATTCTTTCAGCATGGCCATATCATAATTATAATTATGCGTCATCAATGCAAAGACGGTTTGTTCATCAATTGTTATTTGCTTTAGTGCCTCTTCCGGTTTGGCTACTACTATCTGACAGGCAGAAGGAAACCGTTCTGTTTTGGCATAATTGGGCCGGCCATCCACAATGGTTGTTTCCCATCCGAGAATGTTAGCCATTTCAACCAATGGCATTACATCATTACCAGCACCTACTACCACCAGCGAAACGGATGGTTTTATATATTCAATAAAAGCAGTGATGTTACAAGTTTCGGAAATATAATTTTTGAAAGAGGATGTTTGGTTTGTGAATATGTTTTTAGTCTCTGTCACCAGTACCTCCTGTAATGATTCAGCATCTCCGGTAATATTCCCGTCTTCTTCTATTAATAAACAGGTACCTGGTTGTTTTGTTTTCCTGTCGTGCAATGAAAATAATGTTACCACAACAGCTTTCTGTCTTTTGACTGCCACCGCTTTTAATAATTGAACAGGGTTTGTATTGTTTTCTTTCTCAATCGGCTCAATTAATACCTGTATGATACCATTGCACCCAAGGCCCATTCCCAGTTTTGCATCATCCTCATCGTTGGTGTCATACGTTACCAGCATGGTTTTTTTTTCTGTCATCACCAGCAATGCTTTTCGCAGTGCATCACCTTCCAGACAACCACCGCTGATGGCGCCGGTAAGATTGCCGTCTTCTGTTACCAGCATTCTGGCACCGGGTCTGCGATAGGATGAGCCTTCTACATGAACCACAGTTGCCAATGCGGTTCGTTTACCCTGTTTCACCGCTTCCTCGTATGCTTTTATGATGTCGTTGATTTCTTTCATTTGTTAAAATAAATTCTGTATTGAAGTTACTTGAATTATTTCACGTAAAAACGCAAATGAAAATCCTTCGGAGTATAAAACCGCCGACATAGTATGTGATTGACGTATTTGCATTAACTTTAAAAGTCAATCATACCAGTAATTTGATACAATTTATTCTTAACGAAAAAACGATTACTACTGACCTGCCATCCGGGATGGTCATGCTTGACTTTGTCCGTTATCACCAATATTTAATGGGAACAAAAATCGGTTGCCGGGAAGGTGACTGCGGGGCATGTACTGTATTGGTGGGGGAAATAGTTGATGGCAAATTGAAATATGAATCCATGACCAGTTGCCTGATGCCGATAGGAAATGCATCCGGCAAACATATTGTATCTATTGAGGGTATTAATTTTTTGGATAGCCTGAACCCGATACAACAGGCAATGGCTGATGAAGGCGGTACACAATGCGGATTTTGTACGCCGGGGTTTGTAGTATCATTGGCAGGATTTTGTTTGAGTGATGCCAAGGCTAATCAACAAGATGCTATTGCCGCTATTGATGGAAATATTTGCCGCTGCACCGGTTACAAACCGATTGAAAGAGCAGCGGGTAAAATAGCTGACTTACTAAAAGAAAGAAATGAGAATGAAGAGGCCACTGCATTTGTGACAAGAAAAAAAATACTGCCTGCCTATTTTACCGGAATTAAAAAAAGATTGCAGGAGATGGCTGCTGCAGAAAGAGCAGGATTGTTACCAGACCTTGCCGCCATGAAAGAACGACCACATATAGTTGGTGGTGGTACGGATTTATATGTGCAGAAACATGAGGAGATGAGTAATGCCGCTATTCGCTTTGTATTTGACCATCCGGAACTGAATGGTATTAGTAAAGAAGCGAATAAGTGTATTATTGGCTCATCGGCCACAGTGAGTGATTTAAAAGCCTCGCCAATTTTTAATGAGGCGATACCAGCATTTCAACGCTATGCTAAATTGGTTTCTTCCACACCTATTCGCAATATGGCAACAATAGCGGGAAATTTTATCAACGCTTCGCCAATCGGAGATTTTACTATTTTCTTCCTGGCATTAGATGCACAGTTGGTACTGAGTGATGGAAAAACAAAAAGGGAACTACCATTACGGAAATTATACAAAGGATATAAAATCTTAGCTAAAAAGCCAGAAGAACATATTGAGCAGATTTGGTTTGAGCTGCCGGATACAAATACTCATTTCCATTTTGAAAAAGTAAGCAAACGAACACATTTGGATATTGCCAGTGTGAATTCAGCTATTTGTTTACAAATGAAAGGCGAAGTGTGTGAAAATGCCTGTTTATCGGCCGGTGGCGTGGGGCCTGTGCCCATGTGTTTGCAAAAGACTTCGGAGTTTTTAAAAGGAAAGAAAATTAGTGATTCTCTGGTACAGGAAGCGATTGCAATAATGCAGACAGAAATATCACCAATCAGTGATGCCAGGGGAACGAAGGAATATAAAACATTATTACTGGGGCAATTGATAAAGGCACATTTTATTGAACGCAGATTGTTAAGATTATGATGATCAGCGCAGATCTTGGCTATCATAAAAATCAGCGTTCCTGTATTTAATATGAAAAATATAGATTCATACACCCATGTCCGTGGCGAATCGGTTTACCTGGATGATATTCCGGTAGTGAATGGTACGCTGTATGCTTCGGTGTTTGATTCGCCGGTGGCGCATGGAAAGATTATATCATTGGATACTGATGAGGCGGCCGCAATGTATGGTGTAGTGAGAATTTTTACGGCAACAGATATTCCCGGTGAAAACCAAATTGGCGGTATTATTCCGGATGAAGAATTATTGGCCGGTACCCATGTTCATTTTTGCGGAATGCCTATTGCATTAGTAGTGGCTACATCGGATGAAGCAGCCAAAGCGGCCGTGAAGAAAATAAAAATAGAGATTGAGCCATTGCCCATTATTACCGACCCGAGAGTGGCGAAAGAAAAAGGTGAGTTGATTATTCCGCCAAGAACATTTCAAATTGGCGATACAAAAGCCGCATGGTCTCACTGTGAACATATTTTTGAAGGCAGCACCGAAACCAATGGCCAAGAACATTTATACATCGAAACACAGGGAGCTTATGCCGTGCCGCAAGAGAATGGCGCCTTGCGGATTTATTCTTCCACGCAAGGGCCAACAGCGGTGCAACGAACGGCAGCAAGAGTATTGAATGTTGCCATGAATTTTATTGAAGTAGATACAACAAGATTGGGTGGTGGTTTTGGTGGCAAGGAAGACCAGGCAACCGCCTGGGGAGTAATGTGTGCATTGGCGGCTTATCATTTAAAAAAGCCAGTGAAGTATGCGCTGCACCGCATGGAAGATATGCGGATGACAGGCAAGCGGCATCCTTATTCGTCTGATTTTAAAATCGGATTGGATACCGATTATAAAATCATTGCGTATGAAGCAACGTTCTATCAAAATGCCGGTGCTGCTGCTGATTTATCACCAGCGGTGATGGAACGAACTTTGTTTCATTGTACCAACTCCTATTTTGTTCCGCATGTAAAAGCAACCGCTTATAGTTGCCGCACACACTTACCACCCAATACCGCCTTTCGTGGTTTTGGTGGGCCGCAGGGAATGTTTGTGATAGAAGCGGCGATTGCCAAAGCAGCAGAACAATTAAATATTTCTCCTCTTGTGATTCAGCAAAAGAATTTATTAAAAACAGGTGATGAATTTCCGTATGGACAAATTGCACAAAGCGAAGCGAATGAATGCTGGGATAAGGCTGTTGAATTATATGATATAAAAAAACTGCAACAAGAGGTTGGTGATTACAATATAAAAAATAAACTTTCCAAAAAAGGATTAGCATTAATGCCTATCTGTTTTGGCATTTCTTTTACTAAAACACTGATGAACCAGGCGAGGGCATTGGTGCATGTTTATACCGATGGCAGTGCAGGTGTAAGTACCGCCGGGGTAGAAATGGGGCAGGGGCTGAACACAAAAATATTACAGGTGGTTGCCGCTGTTTTTTCTATTGACCCAATAAGAATAAAAGTAAATACAACTAATACATATCGTGTTGCCAATACTTCTCCCACTGCTGCCAGTGCCTCGTCTGATTTGAATGGTAAAGCAACCGAGATTGCCTGTCTGGCAATCCTGCAACGATTAAAAGAAGTGGCGGCTACAGAATTGAATGCAGACATTGCCTCGATTGAAGTTAAAGACAACTGGGTTTTTATTGCAGGACAAAAAACAGACTGGAGCTGGAATAAATTAGTAATGGCGGCTTTTGTAAAACGAGTTAGTTTATCAGAACATGCCCACTATGCACCACCGGGAATTTATTTTGATGCCACGAAAGAAAAGGGACATCCGTTTACTTATCATGTGTACGGCACAGCGATTACAACTGTAACTGTTGATTGCCTTCGTGGTATTTACGAAATTGATTCGGTAAAAATTGTACATGATTTTGGTAAAAGCATGAACCCCATCATTGACATCGGCCAGGTGGAAGGCTCCTTAGTACAGGGCATTGGCTGGATGACGATGGAAGAATTGTTGTATGACAAAGAAGGCAAGCTGAAATCAAATGCACTGAGTACTTACAAGGTGCCGGATATCTATTCTGTACCCAAACAAATTGATATTCATTTTTTAGAAACGGTAAAAGATAACCTGGCGATATTCAGAAGTAAAGCAGTCGGTGAGCCGCCATTAATGTATGGTATTGGTGCTTACTTTGCGTTGCGAAATGCGGTGAAAGCATTTAACCCAACTGCTGACATTCCTTATGATGCACCGATGACGCCGGAGAAAGTGCTCATGAGTTTGTATGCCCCCAACCTTTAAAAGGGTGTAAAACGTTTTCAACATGAAGATGAAATTTGCTTTGCTATTTTTATTACTTCCTGCTCTTGTCTTCTCACAGGAGCAGTATTCTATTGCTGATTTAAAGAATGGTAAGAATAAAACCGACAGCAGCTACATTTATACTCTTCCGTTTGAACATAAGAAGAAAGTTTTCCTGATACAGGCTTATGAAAGTATGTTCAGCCACAAAGGAGAAAGAGCATTAGATTTTAAGGTAAAGAATGGAACAATAATTTGTGCAGCAAGAGGTGGTATTGTTACAGCACTTAGAAAAGATTCTGACAAAGGAGGGCTGAAGCAGGAGAATTTAGCTGATGGCAATTATATTTTCATTCAGCATGATGATGGCTCTGTAGCTAATTACTGGCACTTCAAAAAAGAGGGTGTGCTGGTAAATGTTGGCGACACCATAAAAACAGGGCAGGTAATTGGCATGAGCGGCAATACCGGTTACTCCGCTTTTCCTCATTTGCATTTTGAAGTGCAGGGCTATGATGCTTCGGGAAAGCATGTGCAATTGCCTACAAGATTTTATACGCAGAAGGGAGTTATTTATCTGCGGCCGGGAAAGTTTTACAGAACTTTTCATCCCGCCTGAGGCGGGATAAGCGGTTTGCTTACTCCAATGCAAATCGCTACCTTGACTTTCCTAAATTATTTACCATGATTGTCGTCTATATTTTTGTTGGTATGATTGCAGCACTGCTGATCATCGCTGCCCTGATGCCAAAGATTTTTAATATTGAAAAAACGATTGTTATTACCAGGCCTGTAGCAGAAGTGATGGATAAAGTCAGCGACCTTAACTATTACAGCCAGTGGAACCCCTGGCAACAGAGCGACCTAACTACTAAAAAAGATATTACCGGCTCTGCAAAAACACCCGGCCATAAATATGCCTGGGAAGGAAAAAAAGTAGGGATGGGCAGCTTAACACTTAATAGCATTGACGATAAACATATTCACTTCGATCTTGAGTTTTTGAAACCCTGGAAAAGCAAAGCCAAAGACAACTGGCTGTTTGAGCAGTGGGGCAATGGCGAAACCAAAGTTACCTGGCAAAATAGTGGTGCATTGCCCTGGCCTATTGCCCGGTTAATGGGCCCGATGCTGCAGAAAAGTTTGAGTAAACAATTTGAGCAGGGGTTAGATAACCTGAAGAAAATGTGTGAAGGATAACCACAGATTAAAGAATTTCATTGATTAGCCGGCTGAAGTAAAAATATACTTAACGGATAGTACGCCTATAAATGTTTTAGTTCCTTTCTTGTCAATTCGTTGTCAATATTACCGGTATTAATTGTAGTGGCCGGTTCAAACAACATTATCTCTACTTCTTTTTTGGCTACCGGTTTATGTTCAATCCCTCTTGGCATTATTAAAAACTCACCGGCATTAATGGTAATAATTTTATCCCGCAGGTGCATATCAAAGCTTCCTTTCACCACATAAAATAATTCGTCTTCCTTATCATGGTGATGCCAGACAAATTCTCCCTGGAATTTTACCAGTTTTACTTGTTGTCCGTTTAATTCTCCGGCAATTCTCGGATTGAAGTAATCGCTGAAGGTGGATAGTTTTTCGGCTATGTTTACTTTTTCCATAGTACTGTACTCTTTATTGAATAGAGATAAAATCTGCTGCGGTTTTAGCTTTTTGCCTCAATGCTGTCATGTCTGTATTTATTTCATCATAGGCCAATGCTACTGCCATGCGGCGATAAGGTCTTATTGTGGGTTTGCCAAAGATGCGAACATCTGTATTTGTTTGCTCCAATGCTTTTTCAACTCCCGTTATCGTAAACTGGTCTGCTGTTTTATGTGCCAATGCTACTGCACTGGCCCCGGCCCTTTCTAATTTTATTTCAGGAATGGGTAAACCCAAAATGGCTCTTGCATGTAATTCAAATTCTGAAAGGTTTTGTGTGCTTGCCAATGTAACCATTCCGGTATCATGTGGCCGTGGGCTGAGTTCAGAAAAATAAATCCCTTTATCAGTTAAGAAAAATTCTACTCCCCATAGTCCTGCACCGGTTAATGCGGTGGTCACTTTTTCTGCCATCACACAAGCATCGGTATAATCTTTTTCGCTGATGGCGACGGGTTGCCAACTTTCCTGATAGTCGCCTCTTTCCTGCCGGTGACCGATAGGTGGGCAAAATAATGTTATTCCATTTTTCTGCGTCACCGTCAACAACGTTATTTCCTCGTAAAAAGAAATAAATTCTTCGATGATTACTTCGTTGATGTCGCCCCTTGAATTATGGATAGCATATTCCCAAACGGTTTGCTGGTCTGCTTCGCTTTTCAATACGCTTTGCCCTTTTCCGGAGGAAGACATTAATGGTTTTACCACACAGGGGAAACCAATTTCACTGACTGCTTTAGTAAATTCTTCAAACGTAGTAGCATAAAAATATTTTGCTGTCCGCAATCCCAGTTCTTTACTTGCCAGATCTCTTATCAATTTTCTGTTCATGGTAAAGTTAGCGGCTTTCGCACTGGGCACTACTTGTATCCCTTGTTTTTCATAGTCATAAAAGCGTTCAGTTCTTATGGCTTCTATTTCAGGAACTATTAAATCAGGTTTATGTTTGGCGACTATTGTATCCAATTCCTGGCCGTTCAGCATATCAATTATTTCAAACCCATCTGCTACCTGCATGGCAGGTGCCCCGGCATAACTGTCCGCTGCTATTACTGTTTGCCCCAGTCTTTTTAATGAGATACCTAGTTCTTTGCCTAATTCTCCACTGCCGAGCAATAGTATTTTTTTGTGCATGATGCAAAGTAAAGCAAATGAAGTTTCTCGCAAAGACGCAATGGCGCAAAGAGCACATTGTAAATTCGAGTATTGCGGCTTAGCGTCTTTGCGAGATAATAATTGTCTTAATTAAAAAAAGAATTGCTCTTTCACAATCTTTCCGTCTTTTACTTCATACACACATATTTCATCCATCTTCATCCTGCCTGTGCCTTTCATTGTTACGTCCATTCCCATTGCTAAAGTAAAATGGTTGCCGGCAACAACCGGTTCGGTAGAATAACCGCCGTGCATTTCTTCTACCATTGCATTGAATGCCGCTCCTTTTGCCTTAATGGCTTCCATGCCCTCCGCATTTCCCATGCCCATGGCGGCGGCATGTGCAGGCTCAATACTTACAGCATTGTCGGCATAGAGTTCTCCCTGCACCTTGTCCCATTGTCCTGTTTGTGCCAGTTCATTGAACCTTGCGGCTACTTCTTGTGTTGTCATAATCGTTAGATTTAAGTTTAAAATTTTGGACAGAAAAGCTACGCTGTTTTTATTTGGCAAACAATTAAATAATGATAAAGCCGGAAGTTTTCAGGATGAACTTATTTTTACATGGTGATTCAAGCATTTTTCTCTCTTCCTTATAATATGAAACATAAACACATTTCATGCAAAGACCGCAAAGGAGCTACGACGCAAAGAATACATAAACTGATTTTATATTTTTTTCTGGCATTATTGCTTGCCGCCTGTTCAGTCAGTAAAAATCCGCTGCGTAAAGAAACCAGGCTTTTGCAAAAAGGAATTATAAAAGACGATACCAGTTATGTGTATGCCCTGCCGTATGAAGAAGGCAAATCATTCCGGGTGATACAGGGTTATTTCAGCAGCTTCACTCACAAAGAAAGAGCTGCTCTTGATTTTAATATGAAGCGGGGAACAAATATTACTGCGGCCAGAGAAGGTGTGGTAGTAAGAGTGAAAGAAGACGGAACAAAAGGCGGGTTCAATAAAAAATACCGGCCTGATGGTAATAATATTGTGATACAACATGCCGATAGCTCCCGTGCCGGTTACTGGCATTTGCAACATAATGGGGCCTTGGTAAATGTTGGCGATACGGTGAAGAAAGGTCAGGTGATAGCTATCAGTGGTAAAACGGGGTATGCCGCTGTGCCACATCTTCATTTTTTGGTTTGGCGTTCCGGTGGCGGGCAATGGCAGCAGATAGCTACCCGGTTTCAAACTTCGAAAGGAATAAAATACCTGCGGGGTTTAAAAAAGTATCGTAACAGCAAGCCAGAGTAGTTATTTTTGGTAAAACACTTTCATTGCGGGAAATATATCAGCAGTTTATTGAAGGAATGAAAAATACTTCCGGGCTGGAATATGTAGCGGTATTTTTTGGTATTGTAAGTGTCCTTTACTCCAGGAAAGAAAATATACTGGTATATCCAACTGGCATCATCAATACTATTTTGTACACCTGGTTTTGTTTTAGCTGGTGGAGCCTGTATGCTGAGGGCAGCCTTAATTTTTATTATACCGCCATGAGTGTTTATGGCTGGTATGTGTGGAGTAGAAAAAAGGGAGGCAGGATATTACCTATTACTTACAACAGTAAGAAAGACTGGGTTATCAGTATCACTTTCTTTATTGTAAGTTGGGTGGTCTTATTTTTTATTTTAAAAAGATATACAAACAGCAGCGTACCCATTGGTGATTCTTTTGCATCGGCTGCTGCCTACACGGGTATGTGGCAAATGACGAGAAAGAAAGTAGAGAATTGGGTTTGGTGGATTATTACTAATATAGCATCCATACCGTTATATTTTTATAAAGGAGCTGTATTTACCAGTGTGCAGTATGTTGTATTTCTTGTATTGGCGGTAATGGGATTAATTGAATGGGTTAAAAAAACAAAAACCGTAAGTGCTTAAAAAAATTATCATCCTTGGGCCAGAAAGCACCGGCAAGAGCACTTTGTGTGAACAATTGGCGCAGCATTATGACACTACCTGGTGCCCGGAATTTGCGAGAGAATACCTGCTGGCTAACGGTATCAATTATGAGTTTGATGATTTACTGACCATAGCCAGAGGGCAGCTTGCTTTAGAAGATGAGTACGTCACCACATTAGAAAGAAACTCCTTACCCATGCTGGAAGACGACTGTCACCTTCCTTTATTTGTTGATACAGATATGTATGTGGCCAAAGTGTGGTGTGAGTTTGTGTTTGGCAAATGCCACCGCTTTATCCTGGATGAAATAATAAAAAGAGAATACGACCTATACCTCTTATGCAATATTGACCTTCCCTGGATAAAAGATGAACTGCGGGAATACCCGGATATACAGAGCCGGAAAAGACTATACAATATCTATAAAGACATTATGATCAACCAATCCGTTCCGTGGATTGATATTAGCGGGGACCCTACTGAACGGCAGGAAAAAGCTATTACAGCTGTTGACAAGCTGCTGAAATAATTGTTGTTATTTTCGTGCCATCAATGAAAGAGTTTTTACAAAAAAATCACCGGTTAGCATTTTATGGGTTATGGCTATTACTAGGCCTGATACAAGCTGGCCTCACTGAATTGCAGGATGACGAAGCCTACTACTGGGTGTATAGCCAGTATCTTGACTGGGGTTATTTTGACCATCCACCAATGATTGCTGTGTTGGTGAAAATGGGTTATGCTATTTTTCCGAATGAATTGGGTGTCCGGTTATTTCCACTGCTGCTAAATATTCTTTCATTAGTTATTATTGAAACCCTGATTGATAAAAAGAATCCGTTGCTTTTCTATGCCATCGCTTTATCAATGGCGGTGATACAGGTGACTGGATTTGTAGCAGTGCCTGATATACCGCTGATATTTTTTACGGCTTTATTCTTTTTGTGTTACAAAAAATTTATTGGCAGTCATTCTCTGTTAAATACTTTTTTATTGGGCTTGTCGGTTGCATTACTATTGTACAGTAAGTATCATGCTGTTTTAATTATCTTCTTTGTGCTTCTCTCGAACATCCGGTTGTTTACAAAGCATCAGCTATATATCGCCGGAGCAATTGCCCTGCTTTTATTTGCCCCGCATCTTTGGTGGCAATACCAGCATGATTGGGTGAGTTTCCGGTATCATTTATTTGAGAGTAATGTAAGTTCTTACAAGCCGTCTTTTACGTTTGATTATACAATCGGGCAATTATTATTACCCGGCCCCATTGCAGGATTTATTTTATTACCCGCCGCCTTTTTATACCGGGCAAAAAATGCGACGGAGAAAGCATTACGATATACGATGATTGGTATCTATGCCTTTTTCCTCCTTAGTTCATTCAGGGGAAAGGTGGAAGGCAACTGGACATCGCCGGTGCTGGTTTCATTGATAGTACTGTCTCACCAGTTTTTGAACGAAAAGCTGCGTTGGCAAAAATTGTTATTTAAGCTATTGCCCATCACCCTTATTCTCGTTCTGTTTGTAAGAGTAATCATGATTGCAGATGTGTTGCCTGTAAAAGCAATTCAGGAACGTTACCATGCCTGGAAAGAATGGCCAGCCATCATGAAGGAAAAAACTAAAGGCTTGCCCATTGTTTTCAGCAACTCATATCAACGGGCATCTAAATATTGGTTTTATACAGGGCAGATGTCCTATTCGCAAAATCTGTACAAGGGAAGAAGAAACAATTATAATTTCTGGCCAATAGAAGACTCCCTGCTGGGCAAGCCAGTTTATTTATTAGACATCTATAATATGTGGCGGTTTTCCGATTCATTAAAAACACCCGTCGGATTAATTGGCTATGGGTATGATTCATCACTGGCTTCTTTTGCCAAAGTACAAATTGAAACAACGAACAAAGAATACGCTATCAAAGGAAAGGAAACGGGTCTTTCTTTAAACTTCAGATTGGTAATGCCACCGGGATATTTCGATTTTATTTCCAAGACATCCCATTTAAAAGACACCATACTGGTTGGCGTATTTAATGCCAAAGGCTGGATAAAAGATATTGAAACCTCTCTTTCCCTGAAGAAAATTGTTGAAGAAAAAATAGGACAGGTAATAATTATTCCTGCACTTCCACCCGGAAACTATTATCTGCGTTTTGCTATCCGTTCCGGTTATTACTATCCAACACACAACAGTAAGAAAATAAAATTAATTGTTGATTAGCCCATCATGGTGGCAGTGTGCCGATAATCCATTGTATATCCGGGTCGCTTTGCAGGTTGTTCATTTGCTGCATTATTGTTCTTGATCGTCCGGCAACGAATGAAGACAGTGGTTTTACTTTGTAACGTTTGGGGCTGGGCAAGCAGGCTGCTATCATTGCCGCTTCCTGTTTGGTGAGGCTTTTAGCCGATTTATTAAAATATAACTGTGATGCCATTTCAATTCCAAAGATGCCGTCTCCCATTTCAATCACATTGAGGTACATTTCCATTATTCTTTTCTTTCCCCAGAATACTTCAATCATAAAAGTGAAATACACTTCCAGCCCTTTTCGTATCCAACTTCTGCCCTGCCATAAAAAAACATTTTTGGCTACCTGCTGGCTGATGGTGCTGGCACCTCTTACCCGTCCGGGTTTTTTCTCATTATATTTCCTCGCTTTTTTAATACTCTTCCAGTCAAATCCCTCATGGTCGGGAAATAATTGGTCTTCTGAAGCAATAACTGCCAGTCTTGCATTGGGTGAAATAGCGTTTCTGCCAACGTAATCTCTTTTTAATCCGTGACCACTTACCCAACTTACCAGTTGCGTTATGGTGATGGGTGGATAAATCCACTTGAGTAGTACAATATAAAAAAGCTGGAAAATAAATATCCAGAGAAAGATACGTTTGCTGCACTTCCATAGTTTTCGCAGAAGCATTTTTGTAGCTGTATGTCTGTTATCAGAGTCTTTTGCCATAAATAAGCAGCCCCCAAATTAAGGCAATACCAAAAACAATTAAAATAATACCGTTAATGCGGTTAATGATATGAATATTATGCGGCGTCAGCCGGTTACGGATTTTCCCCGCTAGCATTACTTTTAAAACATCGGTACCCAGCATCCATACAAGACAAGTAGTAAAAATAATGATCCGGTCGTTGATCGAGTGAACAATAACTGCCGTGGAAGTAGTAATCCAAAAAATAAATACTGCCGGATTCAGCGTATTCATAAAATAGCCGGACAAGAATATTTTTGCATAATCCCGTTTACGGATTTTAAGCAACTGCTTCCCCTCTTCATTTATTTTTACTTTTTTAAAAAATAGAAAGTAGATGCCCATAGAAACAAGAAAAGCACAGCCTGCCACACCAATTTCTGTTTTATACGTTTTCAGGCTATTAAATAATTCTGTAAACACATTACTTACCAATACCAATGTAATATCGCTGGCAGAAACGCCGAAGATGAAAGCAAAACCGCCACGGTGTCCGTTGTTAATGCTTTGTTTGATGATAGTAAAAAGAACAGGCCCTACTGAAATACTCAGCAGTAAACCAAACGTCAGTCCTTTCAGCATTATCTCTAACATGCAGCAAGTAGTAATTAAATATAAACCCCTCTATCAAGGGGCTTTAGAGATGATTCGTTTGTAAAAACCGCTGCCATTCTTCCAGCATTTTTCCTTTCATCACCCGTGGAAATTTATGCTGACTGCCAATTTTTCCTTTCAGTTCCATAAACTTCATGAACTTTTCTTCCGGGAGCACTTCCAGGAAAACTTCTTTTAATGCACTGTCTCTTTCTGTGGCATAGTCGTCGTTCAGCATCCTCAGATTTTCATCAATCCGTTTACGAATTTTTTCTGTGTCCACCTTATCATTCGTAGCAATATACCATCGGTGAGCAAAAAAAGTTCCATGCGGTATGCCTGCCACCATGTATTCGGGAATGCTGATATTAAATTCTTCGCTTACCAATTGGATAGCCTTATTCATATTCTCCACACTTAAATGTTCGCCAGTAAGGCTTAGAAAATGTTTGGTACGTCCGGTAATTACCAATTCATTTTTTTCCAGGTCTACAAATTTTATTGTGTCCCCAAGAAGATAACGCCAGATGCCTGCATTTGTACTCATCAGCAGGGCATATTCTTTTCCTTCTTCTACTTCATGTATCATTTTTGTTTCGGGCTGTGCTACAATCTGTCCGTCGCTGTCAAAATTTTTATCATCAAACGGTACAAATTCAAAAAAGATATTGTTGTTTAATATCAATTGCATCCCCTTTGCATGTTCCCTTGTTTTATATCCAATAAAGCCTTCGCTGGATAAATAATTTTCGATGTAAACAATAGGTTTGCCCAATAATTTTTCAAAGCCTTTTTTATACGGTTCAAACGCCACACCTCCATGAACGAAGAAGCTGAAGTTCGGCCATATCTCATGGATATTTTTAACCTTGTAATGTTCAATCACCATTTCCATACACATCTGACACCAGGCGGGTACGCCAACTATGTAGCCAATGTCCCATTCTTTTGCATGATCTACTATCTCATTTAATTTTTGGTTCCAGTCTGACATGGCCGCAATGCGACCGCCAGGTTTATAAAAAGTCTGAAACCAAAACGGCCTTTTCTTTGCCAGTATGCCGCTAAGGTCACCTGCGTACCAACCAGCTTTTCCTTTTTGTAAATCAGTGGCACCACCCAGGAATAAAAAGCCTTTTGTCATAGCCCTTTTATTTGCCTCATCATATCTTATCAGGCTTAGTAGTTGTCGTATAAAATTAATAGAATTACTGCGCAGTAATTCTTTGGTAACGGGAATGTATTTACTTGCTGAATCAGATGTGCCGGAGCTGAGTGCATAATATTTAATCTTTCCCGGCCATGTTACATCGGGCACACCTTCCAGTGTTTTTTTCCACCACTCCTCGTATATTTTGTTGTAATCATGTACCGGCACCATCTCTTGAAATTTTTTGCCTGGGTATTTGCTTAATAATATATCATCGAACCGGTAGTGCTGGCCAAATTCAGTGAACCTTGCTTTCTTTAATAATTTTTTCAGCACTCTTATCTGCTGCCGCCGGGGGTCGTTTGGCGGAATACGTAATGCGGCCGCAATTGCTCTTGGTAATTTTATATCAATGATGGTCGCCATGTAGTGCTTGAAAGATTGGGCTTAAAGTTAAGCAATGTTATTGTTGTAATTATGCGAATATAGAACGGAAGCCGGAACAGCGTTCCGTTCTCCCTATCCGCCAAGTTTATGATACATTCTCCATATCAATTTTAAATCATTACCTGGTTCATAATCCCGGGCATACCAATAGTCCATCATTTGAAGACTTTCTGTCGGTAATTGTTGTTTTGCTGATACCGGAATTCCATTACAGGCTATTACAGCCGGATGAAGTGATGGCAGGTTTTTTTCCTCCATAGCATATCCTATCCATGTTTTTTGTGCAAATAATACAGAAAAACAATTGGTAAAAAATTGAAAAGGTTTTTTTATAAGCAACAATTGGACGGGGAAAGTAATTATGCCAAAAAAAGAAATACTAATGTCAATTAATCTTTTTAACCGCTTATTATATGGGTCTGCCAGCTTATATCCATTTTCTTTTGACAGGGATTCGCCGGAAGAATCTTTAGAATCGCTACCAACGATGCTGCTGCTTCCTGCTACATGAATTTTGGCAACCAGTCCCGCAGGCAATTTTTGTATGCTGCTTATTACATCTGTAAAAGATAGTGTCCCCTGGCAAAAAATTACTTCTCTGAATGGAATAGTTGATGAAAGATATTGCAGGTTTTTCCAGTTGCCCAAAGCTGTGGTATCATTTTCCTGCACAGCAATTCTTCCTAATATTTTTTGACGCATGCCCGCCTCTTTCAACAGTTGCAGGGTTTCCTGATACTCCTCTTCCGTGCCGGTAATTATGGTTGTGCCTTGCTCTTCTTTTTCTTTATTGCTGTTAAGTACACTGGTTTTTATCAATATCCATCTTAATATGCTGATAAGAATAAAAGCCAATACTGCACCAAACAATACAATTCCTCTTGAAAAGCGATATTGCTCCGGCAGTAATGCATAAGCGGCAAGCAAAACAATTGTTGCTATTAATGTAGCACGGATAAGTTCTGTTCTTTTATACCACCTGTCATACAACCCGGCATAGTAGGCGGCGATAAGATAAAAAATGGTAAAGGCAGGAAAGGCAATCCATAATAACCGGGTTTCATATTCTGTTTCTGTGCGGACATAAGTGGTCCAGATATTTTTCATCAACCAGAAGGATAATAGAATCAACCCGGCATCTATCAATGGTAATCCAATCTTCCTGATAAAGCCACCTACCGCTGACAAGCCTGCACGGAACCATATGGCAACATGAATAAGAAAATTAAAAATACCGGCACGGCTTCCCCCATAATGTTTACGGACAAAAATGCTCATGGCATTATAAAACATCCGCACATAATTCATACTTCCTTTGCGGGTACTTTCTCCTTTAAAATGAATGATGCTGCTACCGGCAAAATAGTAGTTTTTATATCTCCCGTCAGTGTCTGGACAGGTGGTTTTTTGAATACGGTAGCTCAGATCCACATCCTCACCATACATAAAGAATATTTCGTCGAAGCTTCCTACTTTTTCCAGTACTTCTTTTTTAACCATCATAAATGCACCCGCCAGCACATCTACTTCGTTATTTTCATTTTCATCCAGATGACCGAGATGGTATTTTGAAAAAAGTTTTGAATGCGGAAAAAGTTTCGCCAGACCAAACAGCTTATATAGTGATGTCATCGGCGACGGGAATGCTCTCTTCGATTCTTTCAGAAATTTGCCGCTTCCATCCAGCATTTTTATTCCCAAGGCTCCTGTGTCGGGATGTGATTCGAAGAATGCAATACATTTCCGGAAACAATCCTCGGGAACGATGGTATCAGGATTTAAAAAGAGGATATATTTTCCACTTGCCCTTAGCAATCCCTGATTACAGCCTTTGGCAAAGCCGGTATTTTCCTGGTTGACGATAAATTGAACAGCAGGAAATTTTGGGATAAGATATTCAATACTACTATCGGTTGATTTGTTGTCCACCACTACAATTTCCGCCTGCATCCCAGCAATAGCCTTCTGCACTGAGCAAAGGCATTGCTCCAGAAAGTGTTTTACATTGTAGTTGACAATAATAACTGATAACTGCATGGTTAAAGAAGCTTCAAATCTAAAATCCCCGCCTGACTACACAAATATATATTATTGAAATCGGGCAGGTAACCCCTTCAATCTAAAGCCGGGTTTTTATCTTTGCCCATGCTTAAACAGACCCTGGCAGAAGCCGCCAAAGCCGGAGCTGCCGAAATTATTCGTTTTTTCAATGGCGATTTTAAGATAAGTAATAAAGAAGGAGTCAATAATTTAGTAACGGAAGCAGACCATGCTGCCGAGAAAGCCATTATTGAAGTGATAAAGTCAAAATTTCCGGAACACCAGATTTTAAGTGAGGAGGTGGGTGCATTGGCACAAGATTCGGACTACAAATGGATAATTGACCCGATTGACGGCACCATCAACTTTGCCCATGGCATTCCGCTTAACTGTGTTTCAATTGGTATTGAACACAAGGGTGAAATAATAATGGCCGCTGTTTATAATCCGCATCTCCATGAATTTTACTTTGCCGAAAAAGGAAAGGGGGCGACATTAAATGACAAACCAATTCGTGTAAGTGAGCAAACAGAAACAATTAAGGCTTGCCTGGTAACCGGGTTTCCTTACACTTATATTAATATGCCCAACGGTCCGTTGGAAATATTTGAGCGGTTTATCCGTAAAGGCGTTCCTGTGCGGCGTTTAGGTTCTGCTGCCATAGATCTATGCTGGGTAGCCGCCGGCAGGTTTGATGGTTTTTATGAACACAAATTAGAAGCATGGGATAGTGCCGCCGGTTATTTAATAGTAGAAGAAGCTGGCGGTAAAGTAACCGACTTTGAAGGAAACAAATTTTCTGTTTATCAGCACAGGGTGTTAGCCACCAATGGAAAAATACATGAAGAAATGCTGAACGTTATAAATAACAAAAAGGAATTATGAGCAACGAAAGAACTGAAATAAGCAGCCTTGGCGAGTTTGGGTTAATTGAGCACTTAACCAGGAATATTGAAATTCAAAACGCCTCCACCATACTTGGTGTTGGCGATGATGCAGCCGTGATTGATCATTTTGGTAAGCAAACTGTTATCACCACTGACTTGCTGATTGAAGGCGTTCATTTTGATTTGAGCTATACTCCATTAAAGCATCTTGGTTATAAAAGTGTGGTTGTAAACCTGAGTGATGTTTATGCCATGAATGCGGTGCCAACACAGATTACATTGAGCCTTGGTATTAGTAACCGTTTTAGTGTGGAGTCGCTGAGTGAATTTTATGAAGGTGTTTATGCTGCTTGTGACAAGTACGGCGTTGATTTGATTGGTGGCGACACCAGCTCTTCACAAAAAGGGTTTATCATTTCTGTTACCGCTATTGGCGAAGTGACTCCGGATGCATTTGTTAAAAGAAATACGGCCCAAAAAGGCGACCTGCTCTGTGTAAGCGGAACGCTGGGTGCTGCATACGTTGGGCTGCTGTTCCTGGAAAGAGAAAAGAAAATCTTTCTGGAAAGCCCCGGGGTGCAACCTGACCTGGAAGGAGAAACGTATGTAATAGGACGGTTGCTGAAGCCGGAAGCAAGAAAAGATGTTGTGGAGTTTTTTGCAACGCAGGAAATCATTCCTACAGCCATGATTGATGTAAGCGACGGGTTGAGTTCGGAAATTTTGCACCTCTGTAAAGACAGCAACCTGGGTTGTGTGCTATACGAAGAAAAATTACCGGTGGCAGAGGAAATGAAAAAAGCGGCCTTTAAATTTGAAATAGACCCGACGGCCTGTGCGTTAAGTGGTGGCGAAGATTATGAGTTGTTGTTTACCATTCCTCAAACAGAGTATGATAAGCTGGTGTTAAATGAAGAGATTAGTGTGGTGGGATATATGACGGAGGTGGAGCAAGGTGCTCATATTATTACCAAAGGTGGTGGCAAACATCCCATTACTGCACAGGGATGGAACCATTTAGCCTCCTAACCCTTCGATAATTAAAAAACCTTTTTTACCTTTTAGGATTATCTTATCCGGACATGAAGACACCAGTATTATTAATTGTTATTGTGTTGTTGCTTTCCCGCTGCAGCGTAAGCAAGTCCTCCTTTTCACCCCGGCATAAATATTCTTTGCAGCAGGTGCAGAAAGATTATTCCGTTTATCAAAATATTCTTGAAAAGCATCATCCCAGTCTTTACTGGTACACCAGTAAAGACAGTATGGATTATTATTTTAATTGGGGAAGGGAGCATCTGAAAGACTCTATGACAGAGCCGGAGTTTCGTAAGGTATTAAATTATGTTACAGCGAAAATAAATTGCGGCCACACTACAGTTCGTTCTTCTAAAGCATGGAGTAAATACAATGACACCACCCGTTTAGGGAAAATGTTTCCCCTGAGTGTGAAAGTTTGGGATGACGCCATGGTGGTGACGGCAAACCTGAACCGCCGTGACAGTATTTTGAAAAGAGGAACATTGATTACAAAAATCAATGGCAGAACAAAAGAATCAATAATTGATACCCTCTTCGATTATATTTCTACTGATGGTTATAACCGGACGCATAAGTATCAAACTCTCAGCAACCGTGGCTTCTTTGGTTCTCTATATACCTCCTTGTTTGGTTTATCAGAAAAATATAACATTGAATACAACGACTCAACGGGTAAAATAAAAACGATTGACATTCCGGTTTATAATCCTGCTGCCGACACGGCAGGCCGCACCGGTGGTACCCGGACATTCAGGCCTTCAACACCGCAACCATCTAAAAGAGAAAGAAAGCGGCAACTGACAAATACGATTCGATTACTGAAGATTGATTCGGCCAATCATACTGCCATGATGGATTTATCTTCCTTTGGCAAAGGTTATGGGCTAAAGAAATTTTTTTACAACTCATTCCAGGCTTTGCAGCAAAATAATATCAGGCATCTTATTATTGATGTGCGGGGAAATGGTGGTGGAAGTGTTACCAATTCCACCTTGCTGAGCCGCTATATTGCTTCGCAGCAGTTTAAAGTCAGCGATTCTTTATATGCGGTTAAAAAGGGCAGCAGCTATCAGCACTTTATTAAAGACCATTTCTGGAACAATCTTTTTATGTCCTTCTTTACCAAAAAGAAAGAGGATGCTAACTATCATTTCGGCTATTTTGAACGGCATTACTTCAAGCCCAAGAAGGGAAATCATTATGATGGCAAGGTTTATATACTGACGGGTGGCAATTCTTTTTCCGCCACTACTTTATTTGTCAGTGCTGTTATCAGACAGGAGAATGTAATGGTGATAGGAGAAGAAACCGGTGGTGGTGCTTATGGCAACTCAGCATGGTTGATTCCGGATGCAACACTACCGGAAACGGGGGTTCGTTTTCGTTTGCCTCTTTTCCGGTTGGTGATTGATAAAACAGTTCCGAAAAATGGAAGGGGGGTGCAGCCAGAAGTAGAATCCTTTCCAACTATAGCTGATGTAAAAAGAGGGGCTGATTATAAATTAGAGAAAGCGATGGAACTTATAAAAAAAGATAAAGAAGGGAAAAATTAATTTACTCCTGTTCTACATTGAGTATCATGAACCCGTCTGCATCCTTCAGGAAAGGAAGCTTTTCTCTTACTGTTTGCAACTGCGTTTTATCTAACGACATTGTAAAAATATCTTCTTCGTCCTTTTTTGTATAAAGCACTTCTCCCATTGGGTCTGCAATGATGCTTTCGCCGCTGTAGTGAATATCGTTACCATCATTACCGATACGATTTACACCTACTACATAACATTGATTTTCGATAGCCCTTGCCTGTAACAATGTTTTCCAGGCATGTATTCTTTTTTCGGGCCAGTTGGCTACATATATTAATACATCGTACTCTACCCCGCCCCCTAACTCCTTGTCCATTTCATGACGAGGGGGAGTTTGTCTTGCCCATACCGGAAATCTTAAATCATAACAGACCAATAAATTTATCTTCCATCCTTTCACGGAAGCAATCAATCGTTTTGTGCCGGCAGAAAAATGATCGTCTTCTCCGGCATACGCAAAACGGTGACGTTTATCATACACTCCGCATTGACCATTGGGGAGCATCCAGATGAGCCGGTTAAAGTAATGGCCATTCTCTTCTATAATTATACTTCCGGTAAGAATGATTTTTTTTTCTGCTGCTATCTTTTTCATCCATTGCACCGTTTCACCTTCCATTGTTTCGGCCAGCAGTTCTGGTTTCATAGTAAAGCCGGTGGTGAACATTTCGGGGAGCACCACTATTTCTGTTTTCTCTTTTATGCTGTAAATTTTTTTTTCCAGCATTTGCAGGTTTGCGGCTTTATCCTCCCAGTGAAGATTGGTTTGGATTACGGTGATGGTAAGAGTTGGCATGTTTCTTTTTAATACAAGTAAAAATACTTTTATTTATTTGATTGGAAAACAGCAAGAGCCGCCCTTTGGGCGGCTCTTTAATTATCCCTTTTACTGATTTGTTATGGAGCTGGTGTTAATTGTATATTCAACGTTTTTAATACACCGGTTTGTATTTCTACATTGTTGATGATAAGTGTTTGAAAACCGGGACAGGTTACTGTTAGTATATAGCTGCCAGCGGCGAGGGGTGATGCCTGGTAGCGGGAATCGGGGCCGCTGACTGTTGCATACTCAGTGGGGCCAACAAATTCCAGATTAGCCGATATAGTGATGGGGTTATCGGTGGTACTGTCTGTTATTTCTCCCCTTGCCCCTGCTATGCCGGGGCCTTCCACATTAAGCAGTACCTGTTCGAAGGTGAAGAGTTTTTTTACTGCTTCATTGCTCTTGAATATTTCCTGCCCATCGAGAAACATGGACATGAGTGTTGTATGCACTGCATTGTTTGCGGTGACCTTGGTTTGTGTTTCTACTTCGTCTGACTGGCCGGCGGTGATATAGCTTTGATAGGTTGTATCATATCCGCTTTTTACAGTATTGAATGTGGTGCCGAATGTTGGTGGCATGTTGTTGCCTGCTGTGAGGTCTGCACTGTTAGCTGTTATGAATGCCTGGCCATCCAATAACAACCTGCTGACGGCACCCCAATCATCATTTTTTGCTTTGCTATAATGTGATTGTCCTGCTGCATCGAGTTTAATGTCTGCAAGGTCGGCTGCATATGCTTTGGTGATGTAGCGTTTTAAAGATTGCCAGAGTTCTGTGCCGTTGGTGGCTGCGTTCTTTAAATTGACACGGAGTGTACGACTATCTTCTGTTCGTTGTTCTGCATCGGGCAATGCTTCGGCGGCAGTAATGTCTGCCTGCCTTGCGGTGATAAATGCAGCATCGTACAATGGACTGAATGCTGTGAACTGAGCGAGGAAGGAATTGCAGGAAGACCATCCGCTGCGGCAGACTGCATAGAGTGATTGCTGACTGCATTTGTATGTTGTCGTTATCATTATTGTAAGGTTTTAATGTTAATGATTAATTGGTGAACTGTTTATACGGGGACGGAAACCGGCTATACCTGTGTAGTAATGAATGACAATAGCCGGGAGGTGAGTTACACCTCTGCGGTAATGAGTGACAGTTGCCCGGCAGTGGATTATACCTGCCCGGCAATGAGTGACACCTGTCGGGCAGTGAATTATATTCGACCGGCAACCAATTATATGCACCCGGCAGTGAATTATACCCGCCCGGAAACGAATTATGGTTTGCCGAAAAATACAGTAACAGGATGGTTTTTAATGATTTAGGCACTGACTGGTGATTTTGAACCCTAAATTAAGGCTGAAGGGATATGCGAGACAATACCCCGTTAGTGGTATTGGTAAGGGAAACCACTTATTAAACACTTAGTATGGAATGTTAAAGTGTAGATGGTGGATGGGTGGGTGGTGCTGATGATTGCCACCGGTTGCACTGGTGGTTATTCATATTTAATCCCGTTGGGATTTTGGGGTGAGTGGCTTTTTCTTTTTTTATGGCTGGAAGCTATAGGGTAAAGCTGTGGGGATTTTCTATCGTTCTATTGCGGGTGTTTTGCGATGCTTTTTTGACAGCAGACAACATGTAAGGGGATGATGCTTTTTGATGAAGACCTGCCGGGTTTGAAAAAACATATTATCAATCATTTGTTCAGCGGTATCTCCACTATTATTTCACAACCTTTGCCCGGTGCTGAATTTAATATGAATTTACCGGATAGTGATTCTGCTCTTTTCTTAATGTTACCAAGACCGATTCCATTTTTGGAAGTCATTGTATTGAAGCCTTTGCCATTGTCAAATATCCTTAAACTGATGATATTGCCTGATAATGTTACTGCTGTTTCGATTATGCTGGCTTCTGCATATTTAAGAATATTTTTTGTTTGCTCCTGTAATATCCTGTATAAATTTATTTGAATATCATCAGGGATATTTTTTTGATTTAATTCATCAAAATGAAGATTAATAGTAAACAGGTTGTCTAAATTTATATCAAACAAAAGTTTTTCAAAAATGTCTTTTAAAGAATTGTCGTCAAAAGTAGCAGGGGCTAATTGATGTGATAGTTTTCTGATTTCTTGTATGGCATCGCCAATATGTCCTTTGGTTGTATCTATAAATTCAAATGCTTTTTCTGCATTCTTGTGTAAATCTTTTACCCTGCTGAGATTAAGGAGTGAGCCGACCAGTATTTGATTTACATTATCATGCAGTTCTTCGCCAATATAACGTCGCTCTTCTTCTTGTGCATCCATAATTGCTTTTGAGATGCGGATTTCTTCCAGTGTCTGGTAGGTAACATCCTGCATGGCCCCAATGACCCTGGTGGGCTTACCGTTTTCACCAAATAGTACAAAGGCTCTGTCAAATATATGTTTGTAGGAACCATCTGCACATCGAAACCGGTAAGTTAACTGAAATCTTTGCAATCCATTTTCAAAAACATTCGCTAAAGAATCTTGTACTTTTTTAAAGTCTTCCGAATGCAGTTTGTCTTTCCACCAGTCAACCATATTTTCAACTGCCGATATATTATATCCAAACATTTCTGTAATGCCATCATTATAGAGCATTGTATTGTTTACTATGTCCCAATCCCATATAGTATCGCTGGTAGCCCGGGCAAGTATATCATACCGTTCAATGGCTGCTTTTGTTTTTGTTTCGGCATTTTTTCGTTGGGTAATATCCCTTATAAAAGCACAGAAATATTGTATGCCTCTCTGGTTGATTGGTGCTATTACCATTTCAACCGGAAACTCATTGCCTTCCCTGTTAAGTGCAGAGATTTCAATCAGCTTATTCATAACCCTGCCTTCTCCAGTTTTTAGATACTGCTGCATTCCCATATAATGCCGTTCCCTGAGTTTTACCGGAATGATAGTTTCAGCAACAGTTTTTCCTATTACTTCTTCAGCCTTCCAGCCAAAAATATTCTCAGCTTGCGGCGTCCATGCAGTAATGATGCCCGCCGTATTCATGGAGATGATGGCATCAAGGGCAGAATCCATAATCAGTTTTTTTGTTTCTTCACTTGACCGAAGTTCTTCCTCTGCATTTTTTCGTTCGGTAACATCCATCATATTGGTAACGATTGCTTTCACATTTTCATCATTCAACAGGTTTATCACTGTTCCTTCCATAGAAATATAACTCCCGTTTTTATGCAGGGAACGGATTGAAAGTGATTGCAATTTTCCGGGATTAGCTATCACATCAGCCCAGGTTTTTTTCACCAGATTTATATCATCGGGGTGCATTAAGTTTTGTAATCCCCTGCCAGCTAATTCATCATCTGTCCAGCCGGTTATCCTTACCGCCGATGGTGATCTGTAAAAAGGTTTAAAATTTTCATCTGCCAATGCAATGATGGTATTATTATTTTCAATAAGTGCCCGGAATCTTTTTTCATTTTTCCTGATTTCTTCCTCAGCCCTTTTTCGTTCAGTAACATCACGGGCAAAAGCAATTGCTTTTCCATCTGCCATCATTTTTACTGTTACTTCCGTTTCGATAAGAGAGCCATCTTTTCGCTTCAAATGCCTGTAAAGGGTTTTCGTTTCTCCGGCAAGTATGGCAGTATAGTTATCCTGGTTAACAATGATTTCGTCTACAAGAATATCTGTAAGTCTGAGTTTGGCATACTCCTCTGCTGTGTAGCCCAGCATGGTGTAACAGCTTTTGTTAAAATCATGGATGGTTCCATCAAAAGAATAAATAAGTATAGCATCACTGGCCTGCTCCACCAGGGTGTGGTATTTTTCTTCTGTTTTCTTTATTAATATTTCCCGTTCTTTCTTATCAGTAACATCAATGAGCATATTAATAGCCCCGGTCAGTTGACCTTCCGCATTAAATAAAGGGGAGGGGTACGGAAGGATATGCCTGTAGCTTTGATCGGGTCGTTGCGCCATAATTTCCTTTCCATGAACAGGCATCCCCTCTTTTAAACAAATAGCCATCGGGCAATTCTCAGTCGGTAAATAAGTGCCATCTGTGTTAAATGTTTTCCAGAAACCACACCATAAATCTTTTCCGGCAACCGGCTGTCTGCCCCACAGTTTGACGGCAGCGTTATTGTATAACTGAATATATCCCTCAGCACTGCAGGTGTAAACAGCTTCAGGAAGATTTTGGATAAGGTTTCGGTATTGTTTTACGTTTGCTTCTAATGCCTTTTTAATTTTATCTTTTTCTGTAATGTCATTGAATAACAGTACAGCTCCGGAAATATTGCCATTTATATCAAGTACGGGTGAGCCGTGATTGCTGATAATATAGTTATCTGAATTTTTGGACTTTAGAATTGTATTGTTCTCCCATTCAATTTTTTTCCGGTCTTTTAAAATGCGGTTCACAATATTTTCAATAGGCTTGCCCGTTTCTTCGTTTATTATATTATATACCTTATGCAGCGGCTGGTTTTTTGCATCCTGCCAGCTCCAGTTGGTAAGCCGTTCTGCAGCAGGATTCATATAAACTATATTCCCTTCCTTATCGGTACTTATTAATCCTTCGGCAAGACTGTTCAGCGTTATTCTGTAATTTTCTTTTCTCACCCTTAGTTCATCACTTACTTTTTGGATTTTGTCAATTGTTTTCAGTAAAAAAAAGAGAATACCCAGGCAGGGTAATACGAATACTGATAATGCGAGGTATGAAAGATTACTTTTTTGAGTAAAAAGGAAAATGGAAATCCCTGGTAGTGCTATTGTAAAAATAAGCACAAACAGTAAAATTTTTTTTCTGCTGAGCCATACTGGTATTTGTTTTAACTGTTTGTGCATTTTACTTTTACTGGTCTTTCGGGGGGTTAATATTTTACTGAGTGCTTTAGTTTTTATTAGCGGCTATAGAATCAATTATCGCTGGTATTTTTTCGAACTCATAGTATTTATCAAAAAAGAAATCGGCACCATTTAATTTACATTCCTTTATTAAAAAATCATCGTACCGGGTAGATAAAATAATAACCAGTGCTTTTGAGCCTGTTTCTTTAATTTTTTTTAACAGGTTAATGGTCCCGTTCCCCCGCAGTCCACTATCCAGCAACACTACATCAGGCATATCTTCCTTAAAAAAAACGGCGGCCTCATTATAGGAAACAGCTCTATGAATAGCACAAACACTTTCTGCTTCTGAAAGTATTTCTTCCAGCCTATCGATTACCTGTACTGAACTGTCAACAATTAATATCTGCATAGTGTACTTTTAATTACCGCAAAGAACTTATACTGCCAAGTGGTGTAAAATAGCAACTGTGGCTTTTCTTGAGTAGAAGCAAGAGGATTGCCGGGAGTAGTAATGATACTACCGTTGACTAGAAGAAGAGGGATTGTAAATTTTTACAAATCTATATCAGAAATAATATGATGTGCAATAGCGTAGCGGGTAAGTTCCGAATTGGTTGACAAACTGAGCTTTTCCATAATTCTGCTGCGGTGTGTACTTACTGTTGTCATGGCTGATGAAAGGGAATCGGCAATCTGGGTAGTCGTTTTGCCCAAAGCCAGGAGTTTGAAGATTTCAAATTCCCGGTTGGTAAGCAACTCATGTGGTTTTTTGTCAGAATCAATATGTATCAATAATTTTTCGGCTATTTCGGGAGTAATGTATTTTCTTCCCAAAAGGATTCGCTGAATAGCAGTGATTAACTCATAAGGAGCCGCATTCTTATTCATGTAGCCGGATGCTCCGGCTTTTAATACTCTTACTGCATATAAATCCTCTGTATAAATACTGAGAATTAAAACCGGCAGGTTGGGTTTTATCAGTTTTATTTGTTCCAGGGCTTCCAGGCCGCTGCGGCCGGGCATGTCCAGGTCGGAAATGACGAGGTCATAATCATGTAAGATTACTTCTTTGATTAAAGCTTCACCATCGCCTACTTCTGTTATTTCTACCGTTGGATATTCGTCTTTCAATATCTGGATAAGTCCCAGGCGGATGAAATGGTGGTCGTCGGCTAAGATTATTTTTTTCATTTTATTTTTTTTCTTGCCACAAAGGCGCTAAGACGCTAAGGGTTTTCTAATTTCAAATCATTGTTTTTTTTTCTTTGTGCCTTCGTGGCTGTGTGGCTGTGTGGCTGTGTATTTTTTTTCTTGCCACAAAGGCGCTAAGACGCTAAGGGTTTTCTAATTTCAAATTATTGTATTTTTTTTTTGTGCCTTCGTGGCTGTGTGGCTGTGTATTCTATTTCTTGCCACAAAGGCGCTAAGACGCTAAGGGTTTTCTAATTT
>JANNCC010000324.1:0-3481 GCA_031386125.1 Chitinophagaceae bacterium | reverse complement strand
CAAAGAACCAGCACCCATCCGCAGTGCTATCAATGTTCCTTTCTTTGTGAGCCGTGGGTACATCATCTTTATGCCCGATATCACCTACAAAACCGGATATCCAGGCAAGAGTGCTTATGACTATATAGTGAGTGGGGCAAGGGCATTAGTAAAAAAAGGATGGGTTGACAGCACTAATATGGCTTTGCAGGGACATAGCTGGGGCGGATACCAGGCTGCACAAGTTGCTACGATGACGAAACTATTCAAAGCAATATGGGCAGGAGCACCCGTCGCTAATATGACAAGTGCTTATGGCGGTATCCGTTGGGAAAGCGGTGTTGCCCGCCAATTTCAGTATGAAAAAACACAAAGCCGTATTGGTGGAACGCTTTGGGAAAAACTTCCTTTGTATTTAGAAAATTCCCCGCTATTTTATTTGAATAAAGTAACAGCACCCATGGTCATAATGGCCAATGATGCTGACGGTGCCGTTCCCTGGTACCAGGGTATTGAATTATTTACCGGCCTTCGTAGATTAGGAAAAAAGGTGTGGATGTTTAATTACAACGGGCAAGGTCATGGCCTTACACAACGACAGGACATGAGAGATTATCAAATCCGTATGCAGCAGTTTTTTGATTATATGTTGAAAGGAGAAAAACCTGCTAAATGGATTACCGAGGGTGTGCCTGCGGTGAAGAAAGGGAAGGAGTGGGGGCTGGAAGTTGAATAGTCTCAGGTTTTAGGTCTCGGTTTTTAAAAGCATAACATTACTGTGAATTAGTAATGAAGTTTGAATAATAGAAACTAACACGAAACACTAAACTGTAAACCGGGAACTGATTACGCAGCAGACGAAATAAACTTCACCAAACTTCTCTTTGCCACCGGCAACAAAGTTTCATCTACGGGAAAGGTCAGCGAGGTTTCTATGGAATAAACCGCCGGATTGGGTAAATCTTTCCAATGCCGGATCAACTCTGATTTTATATGTTCGTAAGTGCTGGCAATACTTCGTTGCCAGTTGTCTATAAACAAGGTTCGGATGCTGCGGTATTTTTCGTCATGCTTCTCAAAAATCGAAAGCCTGTAATGATAAACGGCAGTACTTTTACACGGGCCGCTGCTTAAAAAGAAATAACCTTCCTGTATGTCCAGCGGAATAATTCCAACAGGGGTTATATTTATTTTTTCTGACACAAATTCATAGATCTCTGTTCCATTATGAATGGTATTTTTTATTTTCCCTGCCGAGTAATGAATAATATCTTCCAGTTCCTGCATCAGTTCGTCGTCTTCTATCATCTGCTCATACAACAATTGCAGTTTTTGCATTTGTAATCCGGTAATTTTTTTTGGGAAATGTTCCTGCAGGTATTTTTTGTTTTCACGAAAAGCCACGATATTGTTGTAATGAAAAATCATATCCGCCAGTTGGGGATAGAGCTTATTCTCATTGAAATGCCTGTTTACTTCCTGCAGGTAGGCAAGCAGGGTATACTTCTTAAGTTCGAAGTCAATTCGGCCTTCGGCAAACCAGGTTTCGGATAACTGTTTCATAGTGTTCGAGGGGTTTAGTTATACTAATTTACCAAAAAGACGCAACAAATGGAAAGGAAGTTTAATTTTAGTTTGTTAAAAGACACAATATGAAATTCTTACTTCCCTTACTGGCCCTGTTTTTCTTTTCTTCCTGTGGTAATGTTTTTTATGTAGTACGTCATGCGGAAAAGGCAAAGCCATTGGCTGGCATGTCGGTATTAGAAGCTAACGATCCACCCCTTTCAGATTCAGGTATTGTAAGAGCTCTTGTTTTAAAAGACATATTAAAGAGTAAAAGTATCCGTTATATTTTTTCAACAAATTATAAACGTACTATTTCTACAGCGAAACCATTGGATGAGTACCTGCCTTCCACCTATACGCAGCTTTACAATCCTAAAAAGGATTCGACAGATGCTTTCATTCAAAAACTAAAATTGATCAGGAAGGGAAATGTGCTGGTAGTAGGCCACTCCAATACTATTGACGACATCGTCAATAAATTAGCTGAAAAAACTGTTGTACCAGCCGATTTAAAAGAAACCGACTACGACAACCTTTATCAAATAAAAAGAAGAGGAGATAAATACGTCTTCAAAGGGAAAACCTATGGCGTACCTACGGAATAAAAAATCCTGAACATAGTTCAGGATTGGTATAATCATGTATTAATCTTTGTATTTATACGTATAATCCGTGGTCAATATTCTCTGTCACTTTTAAAATTCTCCAATTCTTTCGCCACCGCCGTTAAGAAAGTAGCCCCCAGACTTCCATCCACAATCCGGTGATCATAGCTCATACTTAAATACATCATGTGGCGGATAGCAATGCTGTCACCGGCAGGAGTTTCAATTACTACTGGACGTTTCTTAATGGCACCAACGGCCAGTATCGCTACTTGTGGTTGGTTGATAATTGGTGTCCCCATCAGGCTGCCAAAAGTTCCTACATTCGTCATTGTGAAAGTGCCGCCTTGCGTATCATCTGCTTTCAATTTACCATTTCGGGCAGCATCAGCAAGATTATTTACTTGTTTGGTCAATCCAACAAGGTTTAACTGGTCAGCATTTTTAATAACCGGGACAATCAGGTTGCCACTTGGCAAAGCCGTAGCCATGCCAATATTAATATCTCTCTTAATAATAATATTGTTACCATCCAGCGAACAATTAATCAATGGAAATTTTTTAATACAGCGAACAATCGCTTCAATAAATAATGGTGTGAAAGTGATTTTTGTTCCCTCTCTTTTCTCAAATTCTTTTTTCACCCGGTCTCTCCATTGCACCAGGTTAGTTACATCTGCTTCCGTAAAGCTGGTTACATGCGGACTTGTATGTTTGCTCCTCACCATGTGGTCAGCTATCAATTTTCGCATCCGGTCCATTTCGATTATCTCTACATTGCCAGAATAAGTTGTGAGTTGAGTGTTTCGGGTTTCGGGTTGCGGAGATTCTTTAACGACAGATACACTTTGTGAACCCGAAACTTTAAACTCTGAACCCGAAATTTTCCTTGTGCTAACAAATTGCAGTATATCTTTCTTCGTCACCCGTCCTTCGTTACCTGTGCCAGGAATGTTTTCCAATTCCGTCATACTTACACCTTCACTGGCTGCGATATTCAAAACAAGAGGGGAGTAAAAACGATTGAATGAACCGTTAGGCGTTTGTGGTTTATTGTTAGTAGTTTGTAGTTGGGGGGGGGCAACTACTACGGCTTCCTGAAATTTTTCGACTATTGATCCTTTCGGAGTTTCACTCGTCACTCGTAACTCATCACTGGTAACTGAAATTTTTATTCTTGCAATTACTGTTCCTATAGGAACAACATCATTCACATTAAATAAAATTTCTTCTATCACACCGGCTGCAGTGCTGGGTACTTCGCTATCTACTTTATCGGTAGCAATATCCAGCAAGGTTTCATCCATTTGAATGGTATCGCCGGGTTG
>JANNCC010000321.1:0-27971 GCA_031386125.1 Chitinophagaceae bacterium | reverse complement strand
TTATAAAAATTGATAGCACCAATCAGCATATTATTAGAAATGTTATCTAAATGTCCACGGAATTTCAACCAGGGGCCAGCCATAGAAATATGATCCGTCGTACATTTTCCTTTTGCTTTAATTAATAATTTCAATCCTTTTATGTCTGTTCCTTCCCATGCTTTGAATGGTTCCAGTAATTGTAAACGTTTAGAATCTGTAGCTACTTTTACCTGTATGCCACTACCATCAGCAGCGGGTGCCTGGTAACCGGCATCTTCTACATCAAATCCTTTTGGTGGTAATTCAAAACCGGTTGGTTCTTTCAACAATACATCATCACCATTAGCATTTTTTAATTTATCTGTTAATGGATTGAAAGCAATAGTGCCGGCAATCGCCATCGCTGTAACAATTTCAGGACTTGCTACAAAAGCATGGGTGCTGGCATTACCATCATTACGCTTCGCAAAATTTCTATTAAAAGAAGTAATGATTGTATTCCTCCTGTTCGGGTCATCTATATGTCTTGCCCATTGACCAATACAAGGACCGCAGGCATTTGCCAATACAACGCCACCTACTTTTTCAAATGTATTAATGAAACCATCTCTTTCAATAGTGAACCGAACCAGTTCACTACCCGGAGTAATAGTAAATTCAGAATTTGCTTTCAGTCCTTTGCTTACTGCATCTTCTACAATAGAAGCACTGCGGCTGATGTCTTCATAAGAAGAATTGGTACAGCTACCAATCAATGCTACTTCCAATTTTGCAGGCCAGCCATTTTCTTTTACCGCAGCAGCCATTTTAGAAATAGGCGTTGCAAGGTCTGGAGTAAACGGACCATTGACATACGGCTCCAGTGTACTTAAATCCAATTCCAATACCTGGTCATAATATTTTGCAGGGTCAGCATACACTTCTGCATCCGGACGAAGATGTTCTCTTACACCATCTGCCAATGCAGCCACTTCTTCACGGCCTGTTGCTTTCAGGTATGCACTCATTTTTTCATCATAAGCAAACAAGGAACAGGTAGCTCCTATCTCCGCACCCATATTACACACCGTTCCTTTACCTGTAGCACTCATGCTATCTGCACCTTCACCAAAATATTCAACAATGGCACCGGTTCCGCCTTTTACGGTCAGTTGCCCGGCCACCCAAAGAATAACGTCTTTACAACTTGTCCAGCCACTCATTTTACCGGTCAGTTTTACACCGATAACTTTTGGCATTTTCAATTCCCATGGCAACCCGGCCATTACATCCACCGCATCTGCACCGCCAACACCTATTGCTACCATTCCCAAGCCACCAGCATTAGGGGTATGAGAATCGGTTCCAATCATCATACCACCGGGAAAAGCATAGTTTTCTAACACTACCTGGTGAATGATACCGGCACCGGCTTTCCAGAAACCGATTCCGTATTTATCAGAAATGCTTGACAGGAAATCATACACTTCCCTGTTGGTTTCTATGGCGAGCTGTAAATCTTTTTTTGCACCAACTTTTGCCTGTATCAGGTGGTCGCAGTGTACGGTAGAAGGCACTGCTACTTTGCTGCGGCCTGCTGTCATAAACTGTAACAGGGCCATTTGAGCCGTAGCATCCTGCATAGCCACACGATCCGGAGCAAAATCTACATAGTCCTTTCCACGGCTATGGGCTGCGGTTGGCAATGCGCCATATAAGTGGGCATACAAAATTTTCTCTGTCAGGGTTAAAGGCTTGCCAATCAATTTCCTGGCGGCGGCTACTTTACCGGGCAATTTAGCATAAACTTTTTTGATTAGTTCTAAATCGAATATCATGTGGAGAATCTTTAAGAAATGAGTGAAAGATGCGGTGAAATTACGAAAAAACAGGGTGTGAATAAAGCCTTCTTGCTTCTTTTATGACAATCCACTAAATTAGCAATATGAACAAATTCAAGAACTTTGTTGAATGGAATGCCTTTGGCGTTTGTTCAGCCATCGGCAACCGGATGGGTATTGCCACCAGTAAGATCCGACAGTATTTTATGTACACTTCTCTCCTTACGATGGGCTCCCCGATTATTATTTACATGGTACTGGCTTTCTGGCGGAATATGCGGAGGTATATCTGGGCAGCGAAGAGGAATCCATGGTATTATTTGTGAGTGAGGTTCATCAAATTTGAACATCAATTGACAACTGGCTAAATCAACTCCTTCAATTTACTCACTACAATATCTATTTCTTCCTTTGTATTATGCTTGCTGAAGGAGAAACGTACCGTAACAAGATTAGGATTATTATTAATAGTCCGGATAACATGGCTGCCCACATCGGCTCCGCTGCTGCAGGCACTGCCACCAGAAACACAAACACCCTGCATATCCAGGTTGAAGAGTATCATTTCTGATTTTTCTGTTTTAGGGAAAGCCGCACTTAACACTGTGTAAAGGCATTTACCTTCTTGGTCGCCATTAAACTGAACGCCTTTTATATTCTTGCGGAGTTGTTCAATCATATAAGTTTTTAATGATTGAATATATTGGCTGTCCGTCTCACGGTTGGTCATTGCCATTTCCAAGGCTTTGGCAAAACCAACCACCCCATAGAGATTTTCGGTACCTGCCCGCATATTCCTTTCCTGACCACCGCCAAAAATAAAGGGCTTAATTTTGATATTATCGTTGATATATAAAATACCAACTCCTTTGGGGCCATGAAATTTATGGCCAGCCCCGGAAATAAAATGCACCGGTGTTTTTCTTAAATCCAACTGATAGTGGCCAACCGTTTGCACACAATCAGAATGAAAAATAGCGTTGTACTTTTTACAAATTAAGCCTACTGCATCAATATCAAGGATATTACCAATTTCATTATTAGCATGCATTAGTGTAACCAAACAACGTTCTTCATGAGCAGCCAACTGCTCTTCCAGATCTGCCAGATCAATATGACCGGTTGGGAACAGCTTTACATTACTGCTGGTTACTTCATCCCCGCAACCGTAATGTTCTACCGTGTGCAACACGGCATGATGCTCTATCGCGGATGAAACGATATGCTTGCATCCCAAATCTCTAATTGCTGATAAAATAGCTGTGTTATTACTTTCTGTTCCGCCACTGGTGAAGAAAATCTCACCCGGGTGGGTATTCAATAGTTTAGCAACTGACTTTCTTGCCGTTTCAATCGCCATTCTGCTTTCTCTTCCATAGGAGTAAATAGAGGAAGGGTTACCAAATTGAGTGGTCATATAGGGCAACATGGCATCCAGCACTTCTTTATCAAGTGCAGTGGTAGCAGCGTTATCAAAATAAATACGGTTCATATAGAAATCCCTGTTCCGCCAGTCGGCTGAAACTTAGTTTTAAATTGTCCGTAAAGATAAGTAATAGGTTCTCAGTGCAATTGGTTTTGTACAACCCAGCATAAGCGATGGACAATTTTTTTTTACCAATTATTACACATTATCAAGACCAACTACCACATCGTTCTGGTTCAATAATTATGGTAGAATCGTAGTATTTCCTTCCAGCACTTTAATCGTTTTCTTTGCTGCTGCTAACCGGATTCTTTTATTTTTCTCCACCAACCTGCTGGTGAGCCATTTTTCTAACCGATGATGTGCAGGGACTAAAATTGCAGCAATGCCAACCATGACTAATAACATTAAAAAAGGTGAGTGGTCTGTGAGGTTACCAAGATAGGGATGTAAAACAAGATTTATAAATTCAAAAACGACTAACAAACCAATAATGTCAAAATATTCTATTAATTTTTCATTGACAATAACACTTCGGCTTAACAAAAGCAAGAATACGAGCAGTGTAATGATGCCGATTGCAAGGGCAGCATATTGAATACTCTGTTTTCTGTCTTCACTGGCTTTTTCTTTTTCAAGAATGATTTCTTTTTGCCTTAAATCTTCTTCAATACTCATGGCTTGCACCCGTTGAATTTTTTGACTGCTGTATAAGCTATCCTGGGCTGCTTTGTAAATTTCATGATACTTTAATGCGCTGTCACTTTCCCCTTGTTTTTTATAAATTTCATAAAATATACTGGACGGGGTAATCATCCATCTGACAGGACCCTTTTGAGCAAGACCATAAATTTTTTGAGAATAATGAAAGACAGAATCGGTATTCCCTTGTTTTTGATAAAACAGCACTAATTGGTTGTAAGCATTATAAAGTAAAGGATCAGAGTCTTGTCCTATAGCATCATTGACAGCTAATTTGTAATATTCTAATGCCAGGCCTGTATTTCCAAGCTCCAGTTGTATAGTTCCCAAAGAGCCTAAAGTGTAACCGAAATAAGTCCTATAATTATGCTGCTGACTCAATTCATAAGCCCACTGCGCATAAATCAAAGCTGAATCAGGCTTATGGAAACGCAGATAATCTATCGTTATATCGTTTAACGCAATACTAAGCTCTTTATAGCCATTTGTATTATCTAAATGCCGGATAGCTTCTTTAAGATAGGTAATAGCCTTTTCTTCTTCCTGTACACTTGCTAATCCTATATAAATGATTCCGATGAGTCTTTGATTTCCTGTCTTCTCTGCCATCTTGAGTGACTGTAAGGTAACTTCGAGACATTTCTGTCGATTATCGATTCGATAATAAACATAGCCAATCTCATCTAATGCCCTTGCTTCAATCAAAAGACTATTCGTTTGTTTTCCGATTTCTAAAACTCTGTTGGCATAATACATATTAGAGTCAACTGAAAAGTTCTCGTATAAGTCGAACAACTCCATCAAAATATCCTGGCGTTCATCATCTGTTTTGGCAGCCGACAAACTGGTAAGCAGCCTGTCCCCATGTGTTTGCTGTGCAGTGCCATGTTGCAAAACACTACTTAAAAGCAAAGTAATAAGTACTATCTTTTTCATACAAGTTCTGTTAACGACATAATTTACTTCGTCTCTAATGTCTTGAATTTAATAATTCGTCGTTCCCAAAGAGAATCAGGATAAATTAGTATATAAATATAAGTAAGGGGTTTTCAGGTTGACTGCTTTTGTACGAAATGGAATAAAAAATATAACAACTGTTTATACGAAATTTTATCAATTTCCTTTAGGGGTTGGGGGAAAACTCCTTTATATCCCTCATCAACTGCATCGCAATATTCCCAGCTTTGGTTTCAAAATCACTTTCTGCATAAATGCGGATGATAGGCTCCGTGTTGGAAGTTCGGAGATGTACCCAGTCGTTATCAAATTCAATTTTCAATCCATCTTCAGTGTTTACCGGGTTCTTCTTGTACTTGTTTTTTATTTTTTCAAAAATGGGTTTTACATCTGTCCCGTTTTCAAGCTCTATCTTATTTTTAGAAATAAAATAATCAGGATATTGGTTGCGAAGCGATTTGATTCCTTTCTCATGATTCGCCAGATGGCTTAAGAACAAACCAATCCCTATCAGAGCATCACGGCCATAATGAAAATCAGGAACGATAATGCCGCCGTTTCCTTCGCCACCAATTACTGCATTTACTTCTTTCATTTTCTTTACCACATTCACCTCTCCCACCGCTGATGGAGAGTATTCACCGCCGTGTTTGATAGTAATTTCTTTCAGGGCTTTGGTACTGCTCATATTACTGACCGTATTGCCTTTTATTTTGCTTAATATATAATCGGCCACAGCCACTAAAGTATATTCTTCGCCAAACAAGCTACCATCTTCACACACAAAACACAGCCTGTCAACATCGGGGTCAACAGCTATGCCAAGATGGGCATTTTGTTTTACCACTTCACTGCTCAGTTCTGAAAGATGCTCAGGCAATGGTTCCGGGTTATGGGCAAATTTTCCGTTTACTTCTCCATTCAACACAATGATATCATTTACTCCTAATGCTCTTAATAAAGCAGGAACAAAATTTGCTCCGGTAGAATTAATTGCATCCACCACTATTCTAAAATCCTGTTTGGCAATAGCTTTTGCATTCACCAGCGGATATTTCAGAATGGCCTCTATATGTTTTTGCATGTAGCTGTCATCAACAGTAACAGTTCCGAGTTTATCAACTACAGCAAAAGAAAAATCTTCTTTCGCTGCCAACTCCAGCACCTTTGCACCCACTTCAGCAGAAATAAATTCACCTTCGTTGTTTAATAGTTTCAGTGCATTCCACTCTTTGGGATTATGACTGGCTGTCAGAATGATTCCCCCGTCTGCTTTTTCCATCATAACTGCCACTTCCACAGTTGGTGTTGTGGACAAGCCGAGGTCAACCACATCAATGCCCAAAGCAATCAGTGTATTCACCACCAGGCTTTGTACCATTGCTCCGCTAATACGGCCATCACGGCCAATTACCACCTTACAATTGTCCTTATTTTCAGAAATAATACTACCGAATGCCGCAGCAAACTTCACTACATCGACCGGTGTCAGGTTGTCGCCGGGTTTACCACCAATTGTTCCTCTAATGCCAGATATGCTCTTGATTAATGCCACAGATTTTTGTTTAGGTTGGCAAAAATACGTTTTTCAATTTCAATCGCTTTTATAGTGGCATCCTTACATTTGCGTATGGCTGAGCAGGCATGGTACAAAAAATGGTTCAATTCTTCCTTCTACCACAAACTTTATTTTGAAAGGGATGAGAAAGAAGCAGAAGCATTTATCAAAAAACTGATTGCACACCTGCAACCAGCTCCCGACAGCCGGATGCTGGATGTAGCCTGCGGCAAAGGGCGACACAGTAAAACACTGGCTTCCCTGGGATTTAGTGTTACCGGTATTGATATTTCTTCTGATAGTATTGCCTGCGCCAAAAAATTTGAAAAAGAGAATCTTGATTTTTTTGTACATGATATGCGACTGCCTGCCTGGGGCAGCTATTTTGATTATGCATTCAACTTCTTTACCAGCTTTGGCTACTTCAAAACAAGAAGGGAACATGATGATGGTATCCGAACGATTGCTAAAAGTCTGAAATCCGGCGGGAAGTTTGTTATTGATTACCTGAATGTACATTATGCCGAAGATCATCTGCGGCATAATGACACGAAACAAATCGGTGAAACAAATTATGATATACACCGTTGGGATGATGAAACACATTTTTATAAAAAAATAACAGTTACTGATCCTTCATTAACCAAGCCACTGGAGTACACAGAGAAGGTGGCGAAATTTTCATTAGGCGATTTCACTGACATGCTGAGCTTCCAGGGATTGCAGGTGCAGGAAGTGTTTGGGGATTATCAGTTTAGCACTTATGATGTAAGAAAAACACCAAGGTTGATTTTGATTGCTTCAAAAGGCCAAACCGAAAAAGGCGATAAAGAAAAAAGACTATACAGTGATGGCAGAACAACGGATGCATTGACCTAATCCTTCTTATTATTCATCAGCATATACTTTGCCGTCTCATAAAATGCTCCAGTAAACTCTGATAATTTTTTCTTTGCAGAATCCTGTTGCTGCTTGTTGAATAAAGATGCCCGAGGGTGCATGGGTTTTAGCTGCTCTTCGTTAGAATTAATATTACGGGTAAAATAAAAATCATCTGTTACCATGCCAATTGCATCGGCGGTATTGGTAACGAAAGCATAATTATTCTTTTTAGAAGGATCTAATAAGTCACGGCCTAAAGTAGTGTTTACATACGATTGGTGCAACATGCCAGCAATCGTCGGCAGTATATCAATTTGTGATACTACTTCATTCCTTCGCTGTGGTGTTAACAAATAGGGGGCATAAAATAATAACGGCACATGTTCATCCGTCAGCCGCTGATCCGTCCACACGGGGGGATACATGGCATCGGCATTGCCTGCCAGGCCATGGTCACCTACAAAAACAAAAATGGTGTTTTGAAAATATTTTTCCTTTTGTGCGGCTTCAATAAATTTTTTGACACAATAATCCGAATAACGAAAGCAATTAAACTCATCAATTGATTCAAATCCGTAGCGTTTCAGTTCTCCGTCCGGTACAAACACTTTTACAAAATCCGTATCTGTTGCAGGTATTGTTTTATTATAGGGTCGATGGTTGCCGGAGGTCTGGATATAAGCGAAAAAGGGGTTATCTTTTTTACTAAAGAGGTCGTTAGCCTCGAGAAACAAGTCTTTATCGCTGATGCCCCACACATTTACTTCCGGCACATTTTTTCTTTTGCCAGTGTGCATTTGCAATCCGTCAATATTATTAAGCAACCCTTCAAAGTTTCCAAACTCCGAATCGCCACCGAGGAAATAATGCTTTTCATACTCCGTTAAATTATCAACGATAGTATGTTGCTTTACCGCTTCTGAATTACGGCTGGAAAATTTGAACAACTGTGCATCAGGAATGCCCGATAGAATAGCAAACAAAGCCCTTGCCGTAGAGAAGTGCGGGGTAAAGCAACGTTCAAAGAAAATTCCGTTCCGGCTGAGGGAATCAAAATAAGGTGTCGTATTCAGCGGGTTGCCACTCATGCTGCTTTTATACATGCTGTACGATTCGCATTGCACCAATACGATGTTGGGGCGACTTTCGAACGCCGTACTACGGGGGCCAATTTCCCGGCGGTAAGAAAAATTGGTTTTATCTGGCAACTGCATCCATTCTGCCATGATTGGAAAAGCATCTTTTGATTTCTGTTCGTTGAAATCGGGGTTTCTTAGTTTCAGTGTAGCAAAAAAATTCTGCAGCGGATTGATTGCTAAATAAGATTTGAAACTGTTGTTGAATCGGAAACAATCATTCCTGCTTAATGGCGGCCATGAAAAATTTCCCCAGGCAAATAGACCAAGCACCAATGCCGCAATACAAAAATGTTTTCGCCGGTACTGGATACCCATTCCATCTGTTTTATTAATTACCTGCCAGTGGCTGCGGTGATACATCCACCGGAAAAAAAATACGGCTACCACTAACCCCAGCAACATCCAGAATATAGGATAGGTCTGCCGCATCATTTTCCAGGATATATTAAAATCCTCTGCAAAATTCATGGCACCGGCATCCAACGGTGTTTTGTTATAAGAGAAACTTCCAAAGCCTGCTGCAAAAAAGAAGAATACAATAAAAGTGACAATGGCCAGATACCAGGTCCACCATTTTTTATTACGGGCAGAAAAAAATGGCGAAAATTTTGGCATCATACTCAACACAATAATGGGCAGTAATATGAAAGCTATCCAGCGAAGGTCGTAGCGGATACCCATTAAAAAAGAAGGAATACTATCACCGAAAGAAATTCCCTTTGGCTTGAAGGCAATAAAGGTGGCCAGCCTGAATAAGGTAAATATCAGCAAGAAGATGGCAAGCAAATTAGCCACCCACAAAATTGTTTTTGGTATTTTAAATCTTGTCAGCATTGAAGTTCCCGCAATGAAAGGCTACAAAATAAGGTAATTTTTATGCATCTGGCCGCTATAAAATACTTACTGTTTTTTAATTTACTATCAGCGGCCTGATGCTTTAGTTCAAGTACCGCCCAACCTGTATTTTTGCAACAATGTATTTACTGGTAATTAATTTCTGGCAAAAACTGGTAGAATGGGACCAAAGTCTATTTGAAAAAATAAACGGCGACTGGGCCAATTCATTCTTTGATACAGTGATGCCATTCCTGCGCAATTCTATTAATTGGGCACCGCTTTACCTTTTCCTGCTTGTATTTGTGCTGATGAATTTTAAAGTAAAAGGAATATGGTGGGCTGTTTTATTTCTATCTACTGTTGCCCTTGCTGATATGACGGGCACTTATGTTTTCAAACATGGGTTTGACCGGCTACGGCCATGCAACGATCCAAATTTTGCTGACCATGTTCGCCTGTTACTGAAACATTGTGCTGGTGGTAGCAGCTTTACTTCCAACCATGCAGCCAATCATTTTGGCATGGCCGCATTCTTTTTTGTTACGTTCAGGCATTTGTTTAAAAAATGGGCCTGGTTTGGCCTGTTCTGGGCCGCCGCCATTGCTTATGCACAGGTGTATGTAGGAGTGCATTACCCATTAGATGTGTTTTGCGGAGCCTTGCTGGGCCTGGCTTTCGGCATTACTACCGGCACCTTCTTCAATAAGCGGTTCGGATTTGCTATCTTCGATAATCAACCTGCTGCATAAATGGAGATTATTATACTGCTGGCATTGATTTTTGTGAACGCCTTATTTGTTATTTCCGAAATTTCACTTGTATCGGTTCGTAAATCAAGACTGGAGAGCCAGGCCGAAAGAGGCGATGAAAAAGCCAGGAGAGCATTGGAACTTTCCAATAATCCTGAAAAATTTTTATCCGCCGCACAAATTGGTATTACGCTTATCGCCATCCTTACCGGTGTGTATTCCGGAGAACGGTTTGCCCGTTACTTACAACCTTCTATTGAAAAAATTTCTTTCTTGAAGGAGTATGCAGGTACCATTTCTACTACCATCATTGTCATTCTTGTTACCTTTTTATCCATCATTTTTGGTGAGCTTATACCAAAACGTATTGGATTATTAAGGGCGGAACGTATTGCCAAAGCAGTGGCGGGACCCATGAATGCTTTTGCAAAATTTACCCACCCATTTGTGTGGTTGCTGAATAAAACAAGCAACCTCTTTTTCCGGATTTTCAACATAAAACGATCCAAAGACGATGCGGTAACAGAAGAAGAAATTAAGACACTTATCGGTGAAGGAACTGAAGCCGGTACCATTGATGAAGCAGAACAGGAAATTATTGAAAGGGTGTTTCACCTCGGCGACCGTAACATCACTTCGCTGATGACACACCGCAGTGACATTGTCTGGTTTAATCTGGATGACAATGAAGATAAGATTAAGGAAAAAATATTGCAGGAAACCCATTCAGCTTACCCTATTTGCGATGCAACAATTGACAATATAAAAGGAGTTGTTTCCATTAAAGACCTGTACGTAAGTCCGGACAGTACTTTGTTTAAAGACATTATGCAACCAGCCTTGTTTATTCCGGAAAATAATTCACCGTACCAGGTGCTGGAAAAATTCAAGGAATCAAAAATTCACTCTGCATTTATCGTTGATGAGTATGGAAGTATCCTTGGGCTGCTTACCATCAATGATATATTGGAAGCCATTGTTGGTGACATGCCACAGCCTGATGTGTCTGATTATGAAATAAGAAAAAGAGATGATGGCACTTATTTAGTAGATGGCCAAATTCCTTTCTACGATTTTCTCACCCGGTTTGAAAAAACAGAATGGATGAATGAAGGCGAACATGATTTTGATACCCTGGCTGGGTTTATTCTGCATGAACTGGAAAAGATTCCCAAGCCGGGTGATAAATTAAACTGGAAGGGGTTCAAAATCGAAGTAATGGATATGGATGGCCACCGGATCGATAAAGTACTGGTAACACTTAGCGAAGAATTAAAAGAAGAAATTGAAGATTAGCAACATCGAGTAGTTGAATTAGTACGTAAAGACAGCTTCCTTGTCCGGGTAATTCAACTTTGTACTTTTCCTGTTCCCGCCCACCTTCACATGTATAATGTTCATCTGGTCAATAAATTCATCGAACATGATAGTAGTGGTTACTTCCAGCTTAGTAACAGATGAAACATTTCCCACTTCGAAATAACCATACGCTGCTTCACTTTCGTTTTCAAATCCAATATAGTTTAACACAACCGGTCTTCCGTTTACTCTGATGGATAAATTACTTAAAATATATTTCTTTACCAATGTATCCATCGCCGCTTTATTCGGGGGGTTAATGAGGTCAACTTTTGCCTTATATTTTTTTGCCAGGTTCTTTTCAAAATCATCAGTAAAAATTTTGCAGCTTATTTCCAGTGATTTGTCTGCGGCATTGTGTTCTATTTCCACCACACTTACATGAAAGGGGTGAGGTGTATAAGGCCTGAATGACGTTAAAACCACGGCCAGCAAGAGAATTAGCGACCATTTATAGACAGATGCTGCCATTGACACAATATATTTCATACTTACAAAAGTCTGGTTTATTTTTCGAACTCATCTGGCCACTAACAGAATTGTTGCAATATTGATAAATGTTTTTAGCGGCCTGATAAATATTGGTAAGGACGGCAATAACTGTTGATAAGATGCAGGATTTTGATTTTTATTTTGGTTTAGGCTGGGAACATATTATCAGCAAAGATGCACTGGATCACCAGTTGTTCATTGTAGCTTTGGCGGCCATCTACCTGGCAAAAGACTGGAAGCAGGTACTGATTTTAGTGACAGCTTTCACTATCGGCCATTCGCTTACATTGGTCCTGAGTGTGTTTGATGTAATAAGGTTCAATAGTAAATGGGTGGAGTTTTTGATTCCTCTTACCATCGTTATTACAGCTCTTTCAAATTTGTTGCAGAAAAAATTTACTGCTAAATCTATCCGCATCAATTATGTACTGGCTCTTTTATTCGGGTTGATACATGGTATGGGCTTTGCCAATTCAATCCGGTTCATTATGGCTGATGACCAAAATATTGGCTGGAGCCTGTTTGGTTTTAATGTAGGATTGGAAGCCGGGCAAATTGTTGTAGTAGCAGCTTTGCTTTTATTAGCTCATCTTATTGTAACAATACTAAAAGCAAATCGTCGTGATTGGGTAATTTTTCTATCCGCCGGAGTATTTGCTCTTAGCCTTAAAATGGTACTTGAACGTTTTCCCTAATAAATAATATATAGCCATGAAAAAATGTTTTTCTTTCTTTGCTTTTTTGATCTTTATAAACGGAGTAATAAAAGCACAAAATATTCAGAACAATGCCAGTTCCAATCATGCCAACAAATTTGAGCAACTGGGTACTATTTTGCCAACACCCAATGACCAAAGAACCGCCAGTGGTGCACCGGGCATTAAGTATTGGCAACAACGGGTAGATTATGATATTAAATGCGAACTGGATGAGACTAATAATAAACTGACAGGCAGCGAAACCATTACTTATTTTAACAACTCACCAGATGTGTTAAGTTATTTCTGGATGCAGCTGGATGAAAACCAGCACAGCACTGTTAATAATGCCAACTATCAAACACAAAATCCCTTAGGCCCTCAATACACCGATAAAGTGCTTGACCGGTTTGAAGAAAAAAAAGCAGATAATGGCTATGGTGTCAATATCACAAAGCTGACTGATGCAGCAGGCAAACAACTAAAATATTCCATCAACAAAACAATGATGAAAGTTGATTTGCCTGTTCCGTTAAAGCCCGGTCAAAAATTTATTTTTAATGTTGACTGGAATTATAAATTAGCCAACCGTGGTGATTTTAACCGTTTTGGCGGTGCAAGAGGTGGTTATGAAAATTTTCCGGAAGACAATAATAACAATTACACGATGACACAATGGTATCCCCGGCTGTGCAAATACAGCGATGACCAGGGATGGCAAAACCACCAGTTTACCGGTACCGGTGAGTTTACACTTTGCTTTGGAAATTTTAAAGTGCAGATGACGGTGCCTGCTGATCATATTGTTGGCGGAACCGGCGAATGCCAGAACTATGCTCAAACATTATCTGCCACTCAAATGGCAAGGTGGAAAAAGGCCCAAGTTGCTAAAGAACCATTACAGGTAGTAACGCTGGATGAAGCATTAACTGCATCAAAACAAAAAAGTAAAGCAAAGAAAATCTGGATATATAAAGCAGACAATGTTCGTGACTTTGCCTGGACATCTTCCCGCCGGTTTGTGTGGGATGCGATGCCTGCCATTGTGGAAGGAAAGAAAGCAATGGCGATGAGCTATTATGCAAAAGAAGCTTATCCAATCTATAGTAAGTATTCAACTAAAGCTGTAGCACATACTTTAAAAACCTATTCTAAATTTTCAATACCTTATCCCTACCCTGTTGCCATAAGTGTGGAAGGAAACCAGGGCATGGAGTACCCGATGATTTCTTTCAACCCCGGCCGTGCCCAAAAGGATGGCAGCTATACCGAAGGTTCAAAAAATGCAGCCATCCTCGTTATTATTCATGAAGTGGGACACACTTTCTTCCCAATGATTGTAAACAGCGATGAACGCCAATGGACATGGATGGATGAAGGATTGAATTCTTACCTTCAATACCTGACCCAGGAATTATGGGATAATAAATTTCCTTCTGATGGTGGGCCACCCTTTGCTATTACAGATTATATGAAGCTGCCCAAAGAGCAACTGGAACCCATCATGACCAACTCTGAGAACATCAACAACTTTGGTGCAAATGCCTACGACAAAGTGGCTACCGGCTTAAATATATTAAGAGAAACTATTGTAGGCCGTGAGTTATTTGATAACGCCTTCAGGGAATATTCCAGGCGCTGGGCTTTCAAATCGCCGAACCCGGCCGATTTTTTCCGGACTATAGAAGATGCTACCGGCGAAGACCTCGACTGGTTCTGGAGAGGATGGTTTTATGGTACTGATGCCTGCGACATTTCTATAGATACTGTGAAACATGCAGTGCCTGATGTTACAGCTATTCCGCAGCAGGTAAATGACACAACGATGTACAGAGCATTGGCAAAGCCTCTTATGAATGAATTTGAAGACCTTTCAAAAATCAGGAACAAAACAGATAACAATATAGTGTTTGAAACTGATAAGGATACTGCCCTTCGTGACTTTTACTGGAAATATGACCGGGAGATTGAAAAACATGATACCACAAAATATCCTGTTGTAGTAAAAGCACAATTAGAAACATTGGATGAGGATGGACGGAAGAAATATGGCAATAAAAATTTGTATGAAATTTCGTTTAGCAATAAAGGCGGATTAGTAATGCCCATCATACTTGAATGGACTTATAAAGACGGCAGCAAAGAAATTGAAAGAATACTGGCACAGGTATGGAGAAAGAATGAAAAGAAAGTCATCAAAACCTTTATGAAAGATAAAGAAGTGGCCTCCATAAAACTTGACCCGTATAAAGAAACGGCTGATGTGGATGAAACGAATAACACCTATGGAGACATTAAACCACCGAATAAATTCAAGTTGTTTAAGCAAAAACAAAACGTAACACCTGCACAGGGCATTAACCCGATGCAAAAGGCAATGGAGAAAAAAGGATTTTAGCAAGTGTTCGAACTGACTTGTCATGGCGGCGACATCTTTTTAAAAGGATGTCGCCGCTGTCATTTAGCCGTTTATGTAATTTCCGGGTTCAGCAACGTTCATTCTTTTCCTCCATTAGCCTATTTATCTTAGTTTTGAAAGCATCAGTACATTTCGTCATTATTAAAAATTGTAATTCAAAATGAAAAATTTCATTTCCTGCCTGTTGTTGCTGGTTTGCTTTGGCATAACTATTTCAGCTCAGAATATTTACAACAATGCAAATAGCAATCATGGTAACAAGTTTGAACAGATGGGGGGCAACTTCCCTACTCCCAACGAATACCGTAGTGCCAGCGGTGCACCCGGTCCAAAATACTGGCAGCAGCGTTGCGACTATGACATTAAATGCGAACTGGATGAAAAAAATCTGAAACTGAACGGCAGCGAAACAGTTACCTATTTTAACAACTCTCCCGATGTGCTTACTTTCCTGTGGCTGCAGTTAGATGAAAACCAGCACAGCTCGGTAAACAATGCCAATTACCAGGGAAGCAATTCAATGACGAAACAAACAAGCCCACAACAATTAGACAGGGCGGATGAAGTAAAAACTGATAATGGTTATGGATTTAATATTTTGAAACTGACCGATGCAACTGGTAAGGCATTAAAATATACGGTGAACAAAACAATGATGCGGGTTGAACTACCTGCGCCACTGAAAGCAGGGCAAAAATTTGTTTTTAAATTAGATTGGAATTATAAAATAGCAGACAAGCAAACCCGTGGCGGCCGTGGTGGTTATGAATTTTTCCCCGAAGATGGCAACCATATTTTCACTATGGCACAGTGGTATCCCCGCCTTTGTGTGTACAGCGATTTTCAGGGTTGGCAAAATCACCAGTTCACAGGTCGTGGAGAGTTTGCACTAACTTTTGGAAACTTTAAAGTAGCAATGACTGTTCCGGCAGACCATGTTATCCTATCAACCGGTGAAGGCCAAAACTACCCTGCTGTACTTTCTGCTGCACAATTGGCCCGTTGGAATAAAGCACAACAATCGCCGGAGCCAATAGAAGTGGTTACACTGGAAGAAGCGAAAGCCGCTGAAAAAAGGATTGCTTCGCCTACGGCTCGCAAAACATGGATTTTTAAAGCAGATAATGTCCGTGACTTTGCCTGGGGCTCTTCCAGGAAATTTATCTGGGATGCATTGGCTACAAAAGTGGAAGGGAAAAAAGTGATGTGTATGAGTGGTTACGCAAAGGAAGCTTATGGGTTATACAGAAAGTTTTCCAGCAAAGCCGTAGAGCATACGATTAAAACGTATTCCAAATTCACAATTCCCTATCCCTATCCGGTGGCACAAAGCATAGAAGCAGCTAATGGAATGGAATACCCGATGATCTGTTTCAATTTTGGCAGAACAGAAAAAGATGGCACTTACAGCGAAGGAACAAAGAATGGAATGCTGGGTGTGGTGATACATGAAGTAGGTCACAACTTTTTCCCGATGATCATCAACAGCGATGAACGTCAGTGGAGCTGGATGGATGAAGGGTTGAACACATTTGTTGAATACCTGACAGAAGAATTGTGGGATAGTAAATTCCCAAGCCGCCGTGGCCCTGCCGCTTTTATCACTGATTATATGAAGCTGCCTAAAGAGCAACTGGAGCCTATTATGACGAACAGCGAAAACATTGTTCAGTTCGGGCCAAATGCTTATTCAAAACCAGCAACCGGTCTGAATATTTTGAGAGAGACAATTATGGGCCGTGAGTTGTTTGATTATTCCTTTAAAGAATATGCCAGGAGATGGGCTTTTAAACATCCTGAGCCTGCTGACTTTTTCCGCACTATGGAAGATGCAAGCGGCGAAGACCTTGACTGGTTCTGGAGAGGCTGGTTTTACAGTACCGAAGTTTGCGACATTTCTTTAGATACATTAAAATATGCAAAGGCAGATGTAAGTGCTGTACAACCAGAAACAAAAGAGACAACAACGAAACGGTCTGTGGATAAGCCACAGGTACCTACTTTTGATGATATTTCGAAAATCAGGAATCGGGACGACAAGAGAGTTAATTTCCAAACCGATCTTGACACTTCTCTCCGTGATTTTTACTGGAGATATGCCCGTGGCATTGAAGCTTATGATACGACTAAATTTGAGGTTACACTCCCCGGCAATCAAGCTAGCGGTCTGACCGATGCAGAGAAAGAAAAGTATGGCAATAAGAATATGTATGAACTTACTTTCAGTAATAAAGGCGGGTTAGTGATGCCCATCATTGTTGAATGGACTTACAAGGACGGCACAAAAGAAGTTGACCGCATACCAGCACAAGTATGGCGGTTGAATGAAAACAAAGTGATTAAAACATTTATAAAAGATAAAGAAGTGGCTTCTGTAAAGCTTGATCCTCTCAGGGAAACGGCTGACATAAACGAAAGCAATAATAGCTGGAATACTATTCCGGAGCCATCCAAATTCACCATCTTCAAAGGAAGACAAGGTGGACCAAGAGGCGGTGGCGGACAGAATGGTAACCCGATGCAGAAAGCACAGGAGAAGAAAGGTTTTTAATTAAACTCATAAACACAAATTAATAAAAAGAGGCAACCGCTAAATAAACCGGGTGCCTTTTTTTATTATCCCAATGTTGTCAGTCCGCACAAAGAAGCGAGGGTAGCACCAGCAGCACCGGCTGGCGACCACCATGTTTTATCACCAACAATTCCATCGGCAGTAACTCCTATTTCATTTTGATAATGAATTACGGCCGCTTTTGTCTTTGGCCCAAAATGACCGTCTACTGCCCCTGGATTGGGATTAGGAGGAACATTTCGTTTAAGAAATTGTTGCAAAGCTGTGACAGCAGTACCAGTAGAACCAAGAGTTAATAAAGGTGTGTTTGGGTCAGCTGGCAAAGCATGCCAGGTAGCCGATCCAACGATGCCGTCCGCTGCCAGTCCTTCATCAAGCTGAAAATCTATTACCCTTGCTTTTGTTGTAGCATCAAAAGTGCCGGTGATGCTAAATAACATTTTCTTCATTACAAAAATTCGCTGAAGCCTTTTTACATGGCTGCCGGTGGAGCCAAGGCTCAATGTAGGTCCTGTATTCATACTATAAGGTTTATAGAAAGTTATATTATTACCTTTAACCGGCAAAATATTTATTCTATGATCAGGTATTTTTTTTCTACTTGCTTCTTGTTAGCAGGCTCTCTGGCTGCCAGTTCAGCCACTGTTGACACAATCAGCATTTACAGCAATGCAATGAAAAAGGAATTTAAATGTGTAGTCATTAAACCATCGCTGACGCAGGATGAATCAATTCTATTACCAGTAGTTTATTTGTTGCATGGTTATGGTGGCTGGTATAGTAACTGGCTTATCCGTGTACCCGAATTGAGAGACTATGCAGATAAATATACACTGATGATTGTTTGCCCCGATGGTGGTAAAAGCAGTTGGTATTTCGACAGCCCGATAGATTCAACTATGAAATATGAAACCTATATCGGACAGGAAGTGCCTGACTATATTGAAACGCATTATCCTGCCATCAGAGACAGAAAGGCAAGAGCCATTACCGGCTTAAGCATGGGCGGGCATGGAGGATTGTTTCTTGGCTTTCGCCATGCAGACCGTTTTGGCGCCTGTGGCAGTATGAGCGGCGGTGTTGATCTGAATTTCTCCCGCAATAAGTTTGATGTGGTAAAACGCATCGGCGATACCATTACTTATGCAGATAATTGGAAAAAATACTCCGTCATTAATGTAGTGGATACTTATCCCAAAGACAGCCTGGCCATCATCTTCGACTGCGGCACTGAAGATTTCTTTTACAACAATAACCATGCACTGCATGAAAAGATGGTGAAGCTGAAAATTCCCCATGAATACACTGAACGGCCCGGTAAGCATGACTGGGCTTACTGGAGCAATGCAGTTCAGTACCAGTTGTTATTTTTTAGTAATTATTTTGAAAGTAAGAAATAATTCTGAAATAAAGTTTGGGTAGCAGCGTTAGAAAAGAAAAAGGGTATGCAAAAAATGAGATTTCTCCTGCCCGGTATTATTTCCACACTATTTATTATAACATTCTCCTCATGTTCAGAAAAAAACAAGACAGATGATGTTATAAAGCAAATGGAAGAAAGTCTTGTAAACTCAAGTAAGGTGATAAACCTTTCCACTGAAGCTACGATGAAAGCACTTCAGGAAAAAACTACTGATTATTGTACAAAAGAAAGAGCAAAAATCTGGTACTCAAAAGCTGAAATCATCAGTCAGGAAACGAAGAAATTGTTTGACCATATCGAAACGCTGAAATCAAATCCAAAAATTGACGATACCGCCAGATTAAATCTGTTTCTTGCAGCAAATAAGTATAAAGAAAACATTTTTACTATTGATCCTGAAATAAAAGAAGTGTTCGAAAAGAATTTTCAGTTTGTTAATAACAGCATAAGCATGTTAGGGGGTGATACGACTATAAAAAATAACTCTATAACAAAGCAAATACCCCATTCTTCAATTCGGTCACTACTTATATCATTACAAAACGATATTAAAATTGCCGAAAACAAAACTGTAATTTTTTGCAATATGAAAGTTGGATGCAACATTTTTATTTTCGATAGCTACTCCGCAATTGTAGGACAAAACAGTAATTATTTTAAACCCGGAAGCGAATTAGAAATCAATGCAGGTGTTGGAGCTTATAGCAAATCAGCAAAACCGTTAATAGTTATAAATGGAATTAAAGTTGAATTAAGTGAAGAGGGGTTTTCAACATATAAAATGAAAGTACCTAACAATCCAGGCACTTACAGCGTTCCGGTTGAAATTAAATTTATGAATCAAACTATTGGAAAGGAAGAGCAAAGAAAAATTAATGTCGAATACACCGTCGCCAAACCCTGCGACCAGTAGCTTACGGTTTCGGCAAATTGCCCGTACTTCCGTCCCTTACTTTTATTTTCTTCTTACCGGAGTTTTTCTTTTCATAATCTGCAATTGGCTGGTACTTGGATAATGCTTTTTTAATTGCCGTATCTGATTTTGGCTTGCTATCACTTACATTGATTGGTTTTATTTCATCATCACCCAGCATTTCATCTTCTTCTGTACGCAGCTTATTCATTACATAAAACTCAGTGGCTTCAATGGTTCCCTCTCTTGGGTCGTAGAAAACCCATTTACCATGCTTTAAAGCAATCCCTTCATTTTTAACTACTATCGTACCGGTTTGCAGGGTAGGGTCTTTTAAATCATATATGCCTACGGTATCAAAAGCTACTTTTGGATCCATGGCCCGCCAGCTTTCTTCCCGCAACAATCCGCCATTGTAGGTAAAATATTGTTGCTTGCCATTCAATTTTCCCCAACTGTAATTTTCGTCGGCTATTTTTACCCCTTCCAATGAATATTTTTTCCAGGTGCCTGTTTTCTGATCATTTTCAAAATAACCTTCTTCCTCATAACCCCTTTCGCCCCGCAAATCATCCACATGTATTGCCCAGGGGCCTTGCTTCTGGCCCTTCATATCCACCCGGTTCAGTGTATCGCCTTTTACACTGAGTTTATAGTCTTTCCACTGGCCAAAACCGCTCATAGAAATAAAGAGGGGGAGAATAACAATCAATCGCATAGTTTAGTAAGTTTATACACTATAATAACGCCAAAACTTGCTGTTTATGTCTTCAAAATTAAAGCAATTTATTTGCCTCGCCGTATCGGCACTCTTTACTTTAACAATAAAAGCCCAGGTAAACCCCACTTTGGCTGGTGAACGAATGCAGGGACTTGATCAACGACGCAAACTGGAGTCCCGTTCGTTGCTTAGCGATGTACCATTCCGCAACATCGGCCCCAGCATTATGAGTGGCCGGGTGGTGGATGTAGATGCCAATCCCGAAGACCCGACTGAGTTTTATGTGGCTTATGCCACCGGCGGCCTGTGGCATACTACCAATAACGGGCAGAGCTTCACTCCCATCATGGACAGCCTTGATATGCTCTTCATTGGTGATATAGCTGTCAATTGGGAAAAGACAACAATTGGAAAAGGAGTAAAGAAAACAGACAGGATTATTTGGGTTGGCACCGGTGAAGTAAACAGCAGCCGTTCTTCTTATGCAGGAGTGGGTATGTATAAAACAATGGACAACGGAAAAAACTGGGAATACCTTGGGTTGTCCGAATCACATCATATTGGCAAAGTGCAGCTGCATCCAACTAACCCTGACATTGCATGGGTGGCAGTGCTGGGCCATTTATATTCTGCCAACAAAGACCGTGGTGTTTATAAAACAACGGATGGCGGTAGAACATGGAAACAAACTTTATATGTGGATGATAATACCGGTTGTGTTGAACTCGATATTAACCCTTCCAATCCGAATGAAATATATGCAGGTATGTGGTATCGGGTGCGCCAGGCCTGGAAGTTTGAAGAAAGCGGAAAAAGCAGCGGCATTTATAAAAGTACTGATGGTGGTGACACCTGGAAGATTGTTTCCGGACCCGGTTCCGGCTTTATGACAGGTGATAAAATTGGCCGTATCGGTTTAGCAATATATCCGAAAAATCCAAACATCATTTATGCCGTGGTTGACAACAACACCGCAAAACCTGATACTGCCAAAAAAGTAGATTCACTTTATACCAAAGCAGATTTTAAAAATATTACCAAAGAACAATTCGCAGCATTAAAAATCAATTTGGTTGACACGTTTTTAAGAAAGAATAATTTCCCCCGCAAATACAGTGGCAAAGGAGTAACAGAAATGGTGGCGACTGATAAAGTAAACCCAACAGCACTGTGGGATTATCTTGACAGCGACGACGGATTTCAAAATACCGGCATCGTTGGTTGCGAAATCTATCGCAGTGAAGATGGCGGGCTAACATGGAAAAAGACACATACCAAACCCAATCCAAATTTCAATACTTACGGGTATTATTTTGCCAAAATATATACCTCAGCTTATAATCCTGATAAAATTTATTCCATTGGTTTCATTGCCCAGCTTTCTACTGATGGAGGAAAGACTTTCAAGACTATAGACAAAGGTAATGTTCATGCAGACCATCATGCCCTTTGGGTAAACCCGAAGAGAGACTCACATATCATTAATGGTAATGATGGCGGCACAAATATCAGTTATGATGATGGTGCCAACTGGTTTAAGGCAAACACACCAGCCGTTGGTCAGTACTATGCCATTACGGTGGATGATGCAAGGCCATACAATGTATATGGCGGTCTGCAAGATAATGGAAGCTGGTGGGGACCATCAACACATAAAGAAGATATCGGATGGATTGATAACGGACAATATGCTTACCGTACTATCAACGGTGGTGATGGAATGCAGGCGCAGGTGGATACAAGGGATAATGCAACTGTATATTCAGGCTCACAATTTGGGTTTTATGGCCGCTACAATAAAGAAAGAAGAGGTTCACAAAAATTTCTCCGGCCGCAGCATGAGCTGGGAGAAAAGCCACTTCGTTTCAATTGGCAATCGCCAATCCTTCTCAGCAAACATAATCAGGATGTGTTTTACTTCGGAAGCAATCGCCTTTATCGTTCGTTGAATAAAGGTGACACACTGATTGCTATGAGTGCAGACCAAACTAATGGAAGAGTAAGCGGTAACGTTCCTTACGGCACTTTAACTACGTTAACAGAATCACCACTTCGTTTTGGATTGATATATACCGGCTCTGATGATGGGAATGTACACATGTCAAAAGATGGTGGCTATAGCTGGGAACAACTCAATCAAACAGCACCGGCATCAGTTGTAAAAAAGGGTCCCACCAAGCTTCCAGCTCCCGACACCCGGCTCCGGACTCAGGGCTTGTGGGTAAGCCGGGTAACTGCATCTCAACACAAAGAAGCAAGAGTGTATGTATCATTAAACGGTTATCGCTTCGACAATTTCGCTCCATACCTCTATGTAAGTGATGATTACGGAATGAAATGGAAGCAAATCGGAAAAGACTTACCCTACGAGCCTATCAACGTAGTAAGAGAAGACCCAAAGAATGACAGTATTATATATGTTGGCACAGATGGCGGACTTTATGTAAGCTTTGACCAAGGCACTACATTTATGATATGGAATGCGGGGACTCCAAAATCAATGCCTGTACATGATATTGCTATTCAACAACGGGATAATGAAATTGTACTTGGTACCCACGGTCGCAGTTTGTATGTTGCTTCTTTAAATGATGTGCAGAAGCTAAAACAAGACCCGGAATGGATGAAGAAGAAACCAAAACCGAAGAAAACAGAAAGGGATGAAGATGGTGAGGCAGAACCGGGAAAAGAATAAAATATAGAATAAAAAAAGCGAAGCAATAATGCTTCGCTTTTTTTATTCAAGACAATCAAACTTTCCTTTTCCGTCTGAATACAAGGAATAAAATCAATATCAGCAACACCGCCCCACCGCCGATATAATAATACATCTTCATATCCTTCGGCTCCTTATCCAGTCCTTTATCAATATTCCTTTGGGCCTGGCTCAGGTAGCTGTCAACAAACGGAAAAGAACCGTTCATCTCTTTTACTTCTTTAAACTTTGCTAATGCTTTCTTATACCTTTCCTTATCAAACAAATCCATGGCTTCCTCATAAGCCAGTGAGATATCACTCATTTCAGGATTAATCTTTGCTTTTCCGATATATTCATTCACAATAGTACTTGGCACAATAAAATTCATGCCCTGTACTTCAGCCTGCCGCTGATAATCAATGCTGCCGAACGTAGCAAGACCAATTACTTCACCATTTTCATTCATTACAGGGCCACCGCTGTTTCCATGGGTGATGGAAGCATCTGTCTGCAATACTTCCCACCCATCTTTCATATTTTTTTTTGCACTCACCAGCCCCCGGGTAAGCGATGCTTCTGAAACAGATTCTTCAGAAATTAACGGATGAAAAGTAGCTACTGCCGGGTAACCTAATACATACACCTGGTCACCAACCCTCATGTCTTTATCATCCCCTATCCTGATAGTTGGATAAACATGTTTCTCTGTCAATTTCAGTATGGCCACATCTTTTCCGGGTATTGGTGCTCCCATTGTTACCAGCTTTGCAGGAATAGTCATAGGAACAATCTTTCCTTTATCTCCGGAGATTCCCATCACAATGCTGAACTCTTTTTTAATATTACCAATCTCCATTGTCTGAGAAAAATACCAACTGTTGGCATCTGTTAATGCTTTGGATTCTTCTTCTGTAAGTTTGCGGCCCATAGTGCCTTCAATTTCTTTTAAATCTTTGTCCAGTATTTCCTGGAAGGCCTGCTGAACAAAACTCTGCTTGGTGCTTTCGTCATTTTCATCCACCACATGTGCATTTGTTATCACATATCCATCCGGTGTAATAATAAACCCGGAACCAACCATTGTAGTATTAAGTTCTTTACTCACAGTATTGGTTCCTTTCATCATATACTTACTTATATCGGCAGCAAAAGTTCTGATATAAATATTCCAGAATAAATCGGTAGTAAATCTTCCTTCCGCTTCCAGTTGCTCTTTGATTTGCAAGGCCAGCTGTCCCAATGCATCCTCGTCAACCATTGGCTCTATGGCACTAACAGTTCCTTTGTAAGTTGCCTGTATCATTACTGTTCCTGGCTTATTGCGTTCAGCAATCTGAACTGGTGATAGTCTGCCAGATTGTTGTGCGAAGGAAGTAATGCTGAATAATATAACAATAAAGAAAAGAAGCTTTTTCATTGCGGATGATTTTGGTTGGGTTAAAGATAGATTATTGGTATCAAAATCTATTCAGTAGCATTTGCAGATACCCCCTGGAGACAATACCCTGTTTATCTGCTGCGAAATTGATAAGAATCAGTAAAGATTAACGGGAGAGTAACCATTCTATCGCCAAGTCGTAGCCATCAAGACCCAACCCAATAACACTACCGGCTGCTTTGGCACTCACATGTGATATTTTTCTGAAATCTTCCCTTGCATGCACATTGGAAATATGAACTTCCACTACCGGGGTTTCAATAGCAGCAATAGTATCACCAATAGCCACTGATGTATGTGTATAACCACCGGGATTCAGAACAATGCCGTCATAATCAAAGCCCACTCGTTGTAATTCATTGATCAGCTCTCCCTCCACATTACTCTGGAAATAGCTGATTTCAATATTGGCATATTTTTGCTGAAGTGATTCAAGAAATTGCTCAAACGATATACTACCGTAAATGTCCGGCTCTCTTTTACCAAGCAGGTTCAGGTTGGGGCCGTTGATAATGGCGATTTTCATTGCCCGAATATACTTGAAATTAAAATTAAATGAACCACATAGGAAGATAGGGTCATAGGCATACACATAGGCTATGTGGTTCAAATTTCTATCTTCGAATTAATTCCCCTGAGTTTTAATGAGTGAGATAAATTCATCAAACAAATACCTTGAATCATGCGGCCCCGGTGTAGCTTCCGGGTGATACTGCACCGAAAAAGCAGGTTTACCTTTTACTCTAATGCCTTCAATAGATTGGTCATTCAGATTAACATGGGTTATTTCAATATGGTCAGCTTTCTTCACGGCTTCCGGGTCCACACCGAAGCCATGGTTCTGTGTAGTGATTTCTGAACGACCTGATATAATATTTTTTACCGGGTGGTTCAATCCCCTGTGTCCGTGGTGCATTTTAAAAGTTGGAATATCATTCGCCAATGCCAGCAACTGGTGACCAAGGCAAATACCAAACACCGGCTTCTCTTCTTTCAATATTTGTTTCAGTGTGGTGATGGCATAGTCCATCGGGGCAGGATCACCGGGACCATTTGAAATAAAATAACCGCTGGGGTTAAATTGTTTTACTTCAGCTAACGGGGTTTTTGCGGGGAAAACTTTTACGTAAGCACCTCTTTCCACCATGCAGTTCAAAATATTTCTTTTAACACCATAATCCAGCACCGCAATTCTTATCGCCGAGTTGTTATCACCCATTTCGTATGATTCTTTTGTACTGACTTTTGAAGCCAGTTCCAAACCATCCATGTTGGGTGTTTCAGCCAGTTGCTTTTTCAGCACTTCTATATCAGTTGTTTCAGAAGAAATGATACAGTTCATGGCACCTTTAGTACGAACATGTGCTACTAATGCTCTTGTGTCTACTCCTTCTATCGAAACAATTTTATTGGCTTTCAAATAATCATTCATCGAGCCATTCGCCATCTTTCTTGAATACTGGTCTTCGAGGTTTCTGCCGATCAGGCCATTTATTTTCACTGTGTCGCTTTCTACATCTGCTTCTTTCACTCCATAGTTACCAATATGGGCACTATTCATTATCAGTATCTGTCCAAAATAACTGGGGTCAGTAAACACTTCCTGGTAACCAGTCATGCCGGTATTGAAACAGATTTCTCCGGTGGTAGTACCAATAGCTCCGAAAGCTTTTCCATGAGCAACTGTACCATCAGCTAATAATAAAACGGCGGGGATCGATTTGTCGAGCATTTTATTTTTTTAATCCTTTCCTTGAATGGAAGGGTGGGTTAAAAACAAATTGTGCAAATGTAGGAAGGAAAGAGGGATTTTGGCAGAGGAATTTTGCAGCAGTTATTCACAGAAAAGAGCTTGTGGTCATTCTTTATTAGCAGCTATTAGTTGCACAGAATAACTCCACTTCCCGTATTTCCTGACAAATCTGTCTCCACACGAACCATATCAATAACAGTGTTAAAACTACCTGAATTGTAGTGAAAACACCCTGCCTTATTAGTCATATCATTTAAATCTTTGATTCATTAAAACAAAACCATCATGAATACGACAACAACACCGCTAACAAAAAAAATCATCCTTTCTCAACTCGCTGCCATAAAGCAAAAGGGGAGTTTTGACACCGAATACTATCCCTATATAGATAAAATGGTAGAAGCAATCGGTGTTTTAAAAAGAGAAGGAGAAATTGAAGATGATGATATAACTGAAATCAGGTATTTCTTCGGTCAGGATTTTCTTGAAAATACACTGCATGGTATGGCACTCTTAAAAAAGTATGGCTATGCCGGGGATTTCATGATGATTGATAAAATATATACAGGCAATACGCCATTGAATCCTTTTTTTCAATCATGGGATAAATATTTTCAAAACCATGCAGCACCCAGGGCAGTACGGAACAGAAAGAAATATTTTAAAGCCCTTGTACATCAAAAACTAAACAGTCAATCTTCAATCAGGTTACTGAATGTAGCCAGTGGCCCGGGTAGGGATTTACTTGAATTATACAATGAAAAAGCAAACAGCCACACCCTTGAAACAACCTGTGTGGAAATGGATAAAAATGCGATTGGATACGCAGAAAATTTAGTAAACGGTCATGCTGGAAAAATAAAATTTATCAATAAAAATGTGTTCAAATTTGATACAGAAGAAAAGTTTGACGTCATCTGGTCTGCAGGCCTTTTTGATTATTTTGATGACAAGGCCTTTGTCTATATCCTGAAAAAATTTAAGAACTGGGTGACTGAGAACGGTGAGATTGTAGTTGGCAATTTTAACCATGACCATAATCCTACAAGAGAATACATGGAACTGTTCGGCGACTGGTACCTGAATCACAGAACGGCTGACCAACTGATTAACCTGGCCAGAGAAGCTGGTTTCGATGAAAGCCAGTTATCAATCAATAACGAAGAAGAGAACGTCAATCTGTTCCTTCATATAAAAATTGAATAAAGAAACGAAGCAAGATAAGTCTGTCGCCCCATAACTATGAGGACAGCAGACTTATTTTTACACCGTTGTTGGTGTTTAACAATCAAACTCTTTCTCCTTGAGAGCTCTACACCAACAACCCGAACTAAAGACTTTCCTCAGCTCTGCGAAACTTCCAGTTTCGCAGTTTTATTCTTTCGCCTCCGGCGATATGATGAAGAGAATTACCGAACGATGACTAGTGCGAC
>JANNCC010000316.1:0-5222 GCA_031386125.1 Chitinophagaceae bacterium | reverse complement strand
GGTTAAAGCAAGAGCCATTATCAATCTTTCTGCCACACAGAAAATGCAGCCCGAACAGGCAAAAGGAAATTTTCCTTCCTGGGCCGTTAAGTCGCAGGGAACTGTGGACACATGGATCAGTTTTCCCAAATCATTTTCTTTTGAAACAGTGCAGCAGGAATTACAAATCAAAAGTTTTGAGATAATCTCTACGCAGCTTAAGGATTATCGTGTTATTGCGTTGCGGGTCGCTGTTGCACGACTTAGTGAACTGGCCTTGCTGCCCTTTATTGAATTTGTGCAATTGGCCCCTGCTGAAGATAAGGCGATAAATTACAACAGCATGTTTGCTTCAAGAGCAAATGCACTGAAAGCTCCATTGGCTTTTGGTGGAAAAGAACTAAATGGCCAGGGAGTTGTTGTCGGCGTTGGTGAAGATGGCGATATGCAGACACATCTTGATTTTACTGGCCGCCTCATTAACCGGGCAGGTGCAATTCCAAGAGCCCATGCCACTCATGTGGGTGGAACGATTGGAGGAGCAGGCATCATCCAGGAGGTTTATGCAGGCTTTGCTCCCAAATCAACTTTAATAGGCCAGGTTTTTTCCAACATCATTACCAATGCTCCTGCCTATGTGCAGGATCAGGGGATGGTGATAACAAATAATTCTTATGGCTCTGTAGTTGATGATTGTGCGTATAATGGATTGTATGATCTTACTGCAAGAATGCTGGATCAGCAGGCTTTTGATTTGCCGGAATTACAACATGTATTTGCAGCAGGGAATGATGGTTTCAGAACCTGTGCTCCTTATCCCGCAGGATTTAAAACAGTGTTGGGCGGTTATCAATCAGCAAAGAATGTTTTAACCGTAGGCAGCACAGATTATAAAAGAGATGTTAGTGTTTTTTCAAGCAAAGGACCGGTAAAGGATTTCCGTTTGAAACCCGAGATTATGTCGCAGGGACAATTTGTAGCTTCTACATGGACTAATAATATTTACAGTTACAACAACGGAACCAGTATGGCGGCACCGGGAGTATCAGGCGGCTTAGCATTACTGGTACAACGCTACCGTCAAATAAATCCAGGCTTTAATCCAAAAAATACTTTACTAAAAGCATTGCTGTGTAATGGTGCGGATGACCGGGGCAATGCCGGGCCTGATTTCAGTTATGGCTTAGGCAGCATGAACCTTATGCGGTCGTTGAAAATGATGGAGGATGTTACTTACTTCACTACTACAGTAATGCAGGGAATAACAAATACACATTCAATAACTGTTCCGGCTAATACTGCACAACTGAAAGTGTTGTTATACTGGCAGGATCCGCCTGCTGCGGTAATGGCCAGCAAAACATTGGTTAATGATCTTGACCTTGAAGTACTTTCTCCCGGAGGAACTATTTTACCTCTGAAATTAGATACACTGCCTGCCAACGTAAACAATTCGGCCACCAACGGGGCAGACCACCTTAATAATATTGAACAGGTGGTAATAAATAATCCTGTTGCAGGCAATTATGATTTTAATGCCATCGGAACTCTCATCGCACAAAACCCATCACAGGAATATTATTTGGTGTATGATATTATTCCAAACAGCCTCGTGTTAACAAATCCGGTAGGTGGTGAAGCTCTCACACCGACCGGTACTTATTTTTTTGGAGTCCAGGTTTTTGATACTATGTATGTTCAATGGGATGATTACAGCTCTCCAACGAATGAAATGTTTACCCTTGAATTTTCAAGTGATGGTGGAACCATCTGGTCAACCCTTAATAATACCATCCCGTCAACAGAAAGATTGTACAAGTGGGTAGTTCCTGCTACTCCAACTGAGTTGGCTAAAATACGGCTGACAAAAAACAATACTGCATTCACACAAACAAGCAATGCATTTACCATTACCGCTTTGCCCGTTGTTTCATTATCACCAACGCAGTGCGAAGGATATATAAGCATTAACTGGGTAGCAGTACCTGGCGCCACTGATTATCAGGTAATGAAGTTGCAGGGCAATGAAATGGTTTCTGTTGCCACTACCAATGCTCTAAACTATACATTCAGCGGCTTATCAAAAGACACTGTTTATTGGGTAACAGTAAGAGCCAGAATAAATGGTAAGCCCGGCAGAAGGGCAAATGCAATATCCCGGCAGCCCAATTCGGGCACCTGTGCAGGAAGTATTTCGGATAACGACCTGAAGATTGATTCCATTATCTCTCCAGCTTCTTCCGGAAGAGAATTTACATTATCTGCATTATCAAATAGTGTACCTGTAACTATACGGATAAAAAATCTTGATGATGCGGTTTCAAGTGGCAATATAAATGTCAGCTATTCTATCAATGCTGGTGCACCAATTGCAGAAGTAATAACATCACCCATTGCTGATATAGCTGCCGGCGGTTTTATAGATCATACGTTTGCAACAAATGCAAATCTTCTGGCTGTCGGAACATATAGCTTAGAAGTTATAGCTACCAAAGCGTCAGATCCTGTTATCATTAATAACAGCCGGACAAAAATTTTTAAACAATTAAATAATCAACCAATCACTAATGTTGACCTGCCATGGCTGGATAATTTAGAATCGTTAAGTGTGCAGGCTGTCAACATTCCCCAGATGGGTCTCACAGGCAGCGACAGGTATGATTTTAAAAACAGTACAGTATTTGGACAATTAAGGTCGTTTATAAATACCGGCATTGCATATTCTGGAACAAAAGCCATTACACTGGATATAAATAAATATGCTTTGGGCGGCAATGTCGATTCACTCTCCGGAACATTCAATCTTGCGACATTTGGGCCAACGGATGAAATAAGACTTGATTTTCGGTATAAAAATCACGGGCAAAAAGCGAATGCTGCCAACAAGGTCTGGATAAGGGGCAGTGATACAGGCGCATGGATCCAGATGTACGATTTGTTTGCGAACCAAAACAATGCGGATGGTTCGTATAAATTATCCGGCAGTCTTGAATTGAATGATTCTCTGTCTGCACATGGCCAGGTTTTTACTTCCAGCCTTCAGGTTCGTTGGGGGCAATGGGGTCAGTACATGGCTGCTGATAATGAAAGCGGCGCAGGATATACATTTGACAACATCCGTCTTTACCGGGCCATTGATGATATACAGATGATAAGTATTGACACACCCGTCGTCGTTGCCTGTAACCTGAGCAGCACTGTTCCGGTAAAAGCAACTGTTCGCAATACTTCCAATTCAGTAATAAATAGTATTCCAATTATTTTAAAAGTGGATGGCTTGGTTGTAGCTACTGAAAGCATACCAACAATAGCTGCCAACAGCACAATACAATATACTTTCAGTCCCGGCACAGCCAATCTTTCAATGCCGGGAAATCATACTGTAGAAGTTTGGGTGGATTTTCTCACCGACAATGTAAGAGATAACGATACGGCCCGCATTACAGCGAACAGTTTACCTCTTGTAACATCATTCCCTTATCTGCAAAATTTTGAAACCAACAATGGTTATTGGTACACTACCTCTTCCGGCAGCAGCACCTGGCAATATGGTACGCCTAATTCACCAAAAATAAAAAGAGCTGCCAGCGGCACCAAAGCCTGGAAGACAAACCTTGTTGGTTACTACAATGACCTGGAGTTATCTTACTTATATTCTCCCTGCTTTAATGTTTCCGGTATGACGGTTCCCACAGTAAGCTTTAGTCTTGCCTTTGATATTGAAGATTGCGGCGCAGACACATGTGATGTAGCCTGGATGGATTATTCCAATGATGGAGGAATAACCTGGAACAGGTTAGGGGCATTTGGACAAGGAACCAATTGGTATAACAAAAATTATATCAACAATAATGTGTGGAGCAAACAGGATTATACCCGGTGGCATGTAGCCACTACCACATTACCCACCACCAACAACAGCAGCCTGCGGTTCCGGTTTGTTTTCAATTCAGATGGGGGGCTTTCAAAAGATGGTATTGCTATTGATGATATACATATCTACGATAACATCTATGGTATTTATAATATTACCGGCACCAGTCCGGTAGTAAACCAGCCTGCAGTTAGCGGTTCAGGCTGGTTTGATTTCATAGAAGGCGGTAAACTAATTGCTTCCATCAATCCTAACGGGCAGAATATGGGAAGCACCGATGTGCAATCCTATATTAATACCGGTGCTGTTCGCATCAACAGCGAACAGTTCTATCACGACAGAAATATAACTATCAAGCCAGCAACCATCAACCTTGCTGATTCAGCAACGGTTCGTTTTTATTTTCTTGATACAGAAACGGAAGCATTGATTAATGCAACAGGGTGCGGTTATTGTTTCAAACCAGCTATGGCGTATGAGCTCGGTGTATCCAAATACAGCGATGCAGATGACAGTAAAGAAAACGGCACATTGGCAGATAACACACCCGGCAATTACATTTTCATCAATTCAGCTAATGTAAAAAAAGTTCCCTTTGATAAAGGCTATTATGCCGAGTTCAAAGTGAAAAACTTTTCTGAGTTCTGGCTGAACAATGGTGGGGTTAATAACAATACACCCTTGCCGGTACAGCTTACTAATTTTACCGCACAGAAAAAGAATGGAAAAGATGTGCTGGCCCAATGGACGACAGCTTCTGAATTCAACGTCAATCATTTTGACCTGGAAATGGCGAAGGGCAATGCGGCCTACCAGCAAAACCAGTTTATAAAAATTGGGGAAGTAATCAGCCGGGGCAATGCAACTACTGAGCAGCAGTACAGCTTTACTGACATAGAAAATAATAAATCCGGGGTGAGGTATTACCGGTTGAAGATAATTGACAACGATGGCAGCTTTAAATATTCAGCTATCCGCCCCGTAGTGTTTAATGAAGAAATAAGCTGGCAGGTATTTCCCAATCCTTCAGCAGGCCTGTTTAACCTTACTTACCAGGCCAGTGATGGGGAAGCCATCACTGTAAAAGTGATTGATGTTACAGGTAAAACGGTGAAGCAATACCAGTTAACAGCCAATGGTTTTGTACAGAAGCTGGGTATTCATTTGCAGGAGTCTGAAGCTTTGTCTTTTGTTGCCTGCCTGTACATCCAGCAGATACAAACCATTGGCAAAGCCAGGCTCCTGCAAATGAATACCCAGCTTCTGTACAAAACCATTGGCTGTTAACTGGTATTGCTTCACCGTTTTACCTGTAACATCAATCACTTTTACCGTGATGGCTTCCCCATCACTGGATGCCGGCGGCGTC
>JANNCC010000296.1:0-2783 GCA_031386125.1 Chitinophagaceae bacterium | reverse complement strand
CAGCAGGTGGTGGCGAAGGTGCAGCAGCAGTTGAAGAAAAAACTTCATTCAATGTAGTATTGAAGGGAGCTGGTGCTTCTAAACTGGGCGTAGTTAAAATCGTAAAAGATTTGACTGGTTTAGGTTTGAAAGAAGCTAAGGATTTAGTTGACGGCGCACCTAAGAACATTAAAGAAGGTGTTTCTAAAGCAGAAGCAGACGAAATCGTAGCTAAGCTGAAAGAAGCTGGTGCAGATGTTGAGATTGCTTAATTCTGAAACTGAATATTTTTTAAAACCCTTTGCTTTGCGGAGGGTTTTTTTTATAACATCATTATAACAACTGAGTTTTTATTTTCAAGGAATGAAAAGACGAACCATTGCTTGTATCATTTCTCTATTGATTTACTCCGGCGTTATTGCACAAACCGATTTTGAGAAGCAATTGCATCTCATTCTAAAAGATTCAACCAATAGATTCAAAAATTTTAAAGCTGGATTTAAATATCAAACGGTTAGTGATTCTGTTTTTTACTCTACTTTCAATCTTGAAGGAACTAGTGATAACACTGTATTGATTTCAACCGAACAGTCTACTTATATAATGGATTCTTATGTGGCAGATATAGCAAAATCAATCCAGAGAAAACAAGGTATAAAAATTGTAGATAAATGGAAAAGCAAGATATCAGCCATTTTTGATATCAGCTTTCAAATAACTAAATTAAACAGTAAGAACTATCCACTAGACTACGGATGGCATTTTGAACGTGGACTTTTTTGGATAGATATTGCATACATTCCACGAAAGGGAAACAGGGAGAGTTTGTTATTGCTTCACATAAGCTACACGCATCTTCGTGACGTCAATAAAAATTAGCCAGTTTCTCAGTCTATGCTGATGTAAGGCGCAATCTTATTATAAATCTCATCCGTTACCGCCATCACTTTCTTTATATCCTCCACTTTAGCAAAAGGCCCATGTTCATTACGATAAGCAACAATTGGATTGGCCAAACTGTATCGGATATAAGGATGTACTTTTAATTCATCTACCGTTGCTGTATTTATATTTATTTTCCTGACAGAAGTGGTTTCTAGTTTCAGGTATTGTTTTATTTTTTGAAAAGTTGAATCCGGTAATCCAAAAGTTTCACCGACCTGTGTTACAGAGTAAAAGCCACCCAGCTTATCTCTGAAAGCGATAATTCTTGCCGCCAGTTTGCTACCAATGCCCGGTAATGCAATGAGGGCAGTAGTATCTGCTGAGTTAATATCAACAACAGAATACCGTGATGTATATGTTTTTGCAGGCTGGTTTTCGGTTGGAGGGTTATTGGTAAAGTCTTTGTAGTTATTTGTTTCGCCTGCGGATTCAATTTTAATGTACGGGGCTATTCTTTCAAATTCATTGGGAAATAAACCATAAATTTTTTGCAGGTCTTCCGGTTTCCTGAATTTTCCACCCTTGCTTAAATAGTTTTGAATAGTACTGATTGTTTTATCCCTCAGTCCTAACTTCTGCCATCCTTCAGTTGGCAAGATGTTAGGGTCAAAAAAGAATAATTCTCCTTTTGCCTTACTGTAATAATTGTTTGCGGGGCGGTCATATTGGTATGCCGTGCTGTTATCATCATTATTGTATTTGTTGTACTGCTGGTTGTTATCAGCTTCTTTCTGTTCTATCCTTTTCATGGCGGCTACCCAGGCCGTATCAGGAGTCGAAAGCTTCGAACTACCACTATTCGAAAGGGCTTTTGGCAGAAAGAACACAGCAGCTACAAGGAGAATAATTGCTATAATCGCTATTCTGTCACGGCGGGTAAAACTGAGGTAGTCAGCTACAAATCCTTTCCAATCCATTGACCTTATTTTGAGGGAAAATACAATATTAAAACATCTCAAAAAATGGCCACTTAGTAGTATTTTGGCCGGGTTATTGTTGGCAAATTTTTCTTGTTCAGAAACTTTAAATCCCTACCTTTGCAATCCTTTATTTTGGCCAAACAAAATTTGACATCCCAAATCATGCACAAGTAGTTGATTTTCATAAGTTTTCGTTTCTAAAAAAATGAAAGCCTGTGAATGATTTGTATGTCCTCAACGTTGTAAAACCGGTTTTACGCATATGTCTTCAACTAAAGTGAACTCAAGAGTGGATTTCGGTAAAATTAAGCACCTGGCTGAAACACCTGATCTTCTTGAAGTACAGATCCAATCGTTTAAAGAATTTTTCCAGTTAGAAACTACACCTGACAAACGTAATGTGGAGGGTTTATTCCGTGTGTTTAAAGATAATTTCCCGATTACGGATACCCGGAACATTTTCGTACTGGAGTTTCTCGATTATTTTATTGATCCACCCCGCTACACTATCGAAGAGTGTATGGAACGTGGGCTGACCTACGCTGTTCCTCTTAAAGCCAAACTTCGTTTGAGCTGTAATGATGAGGAGCATGTAGACTTCCAGACAATCGTTCAAGACGTATTTCTTGGAAACATTCCTTACATGACGCCCCGTGGTACATTCGTTATCAACGGAGCCGAAAGGGTGGTGGTTTCACAATTGCATCGTTCGCCGGGTGTATTTTTTGGTCAATCGGTTCACCCGAATGGAACCAAGATTTACTCTGCAAGGGTAATTCCTTTCAAAGGTGCTTGGATGGAATTTGCAACCGACATCAACAATGTGATGTATGCCTACATTGACCGGAAGAAGAAATTCCCGGTTACTACATTACTTCGTTCTATCGGCTACGAAACAGACAAGGATATCCTTGAATTGTTTGGTATGGCTGATGAAGT
>JANNCC010000242.1:0-7079 GCA_031386125.1 Chitinophagaceae bacterium | reverse complement strand
AATCCACCGTTCTTGAAATAATAAAACTGTTTTTCTACCGGATGAAGAGCTACAATATGCACCCATTCGTTCTTGTACCACTCAAATACTTCTGGTGAAGATTGAATAGCCTTCAAAACAATGTCCGGCTGATGTTCTACTATCACCAGCAAACGCACCGGGTCATGCACTTCAATCATTTGCCACGGCAAGCCCGGTCGTAAATCACCATCACTGCTGTTGGCTACACCAAACAAGCCCATTACATTGTGTGGTAGTTTAGTACCTGCTCCCATTTTAATATTATCTACCCTTGAGAAATAATATTCCAGATTGATACCACCACATACCAAACCAATAGGCCGCATTACAGCCGTTAGAATTGCTCCATCGGGGTCGGTAGAATAATCATAACTATTTAAGAAAGCTCTTCTGTCGAGGAATAAACCTTTCGTTGTTTGCCTGCGACCGATGATGGCTAATGTGTTGGTGCCATGTCCTAACTCTGGTCTTGGTTCAAACAAAGAAACCGAACGGTTGTGAATGGCTTTACGAACCTGCTCCAATTCCTGTTTGGTATTGATAGAAGCAAAACGACGGCTTCTTTCTTTTGCATTTAGGTTTAATGCCGTTTCAAAATTTTGTTTATTAATCAAATGCCGTTGCGCATTTGCTGTAGTCAATAAATCTTCGTCATAATAACCCCACACATCTGCAGCCGTATCATGCATGCTGCCGATAAATTGTGTAGTATCAGGAATTACAATTCCTTTTGTTGCTAATATTTCCCTTACTTTTTTATGATTTAAAATATACGATTGCACTCTTGCATTGGTAGCACCGGGTCGTCCGCTACAGGCACCACAATCATGTGCACCGTGATGTGGGTTGTTAGCACTGCTGCTACCATGTGCTACAAAATAAATAATTGGTGCGAAATTTTTGATCATGCCAATGCCCCGCAAAAAATTTTCTCCTCTTGTTACCATTTCATCCAATGTGTAACCAATCTGCAACCCATTTTCAATATCCGTTGGATTTTTATTCTCGATAGTCAATGTTGACAGTTTATCCATGTGTGCATACGCATCAGAAATAGCTGGGCTCATTTTAGGACGAAACAATAATTGAATCTTTTTTACAAAAGCCCAAAAACCAAAACCAATGCTTAGAATAAAGCCGGATAAAATACCATGAGTGTATTTCGTATAAATCAATTCGTTCTTTCTTATTGATTTAGCATCAGATTCTTTTATCAAATACTTGGGTGTAACAGGTGCTGGGCAAAGTTTATCATAAAACTTTCCACCTTCCTGTTGAAAATAAAACTCAACACCAAAGAAACCGGGTGCCCCAAATGTTTCTGCTTTTTTATCAACCGCTTCAATGTGGCGGCGGATAGAATCTTCTCTTTCGTCAATGCAGAAAATGGCTTGGAGGGAAAGTCCAGCCCCCCCGCCTGCTGAAAAGGGGTTCTTGGGGTCTGTTATTGTCTGAGCTATTTTATTACTATTGGTATTTTGGTTTCCGTTATTAATTTCTGAACTATCGGAGACCAAAATCCCCCCTTCGGGGGGCGGGGGGGCTGCCATTAATATCCCCTTCAACACTGAATCATAATAACTCCATTCAAAAGCATCCTGCCAGAGTTCTATCACTTCCGCTAATTCTGTTTTAGCAATATCAGCAAATAGATTAACCGGAATTACTGTAACATGATTAGCTAGTGGCTGCCATTTATTTCCTAATACATGGTTTAATGTATCCAACTCCATCAGCAATTCAAACTCCAGTAATTCTTTCAGTGCTATCTGTTTTCTATCAAGCAATGTTTGAGGATTATCTTCTACTGCACTTACAAAACCGCTCCACCCTGGATGAGCAAATTGCTGGTCGAATAAATACTGCTCATAGTATTCCTCTTTTCCTACAATTATTTTTAACAACTCTGGTATAGAATAATTATCGGATATAAATTTTCGCCGGATTGCTTTTGTTTTAAAGAAACTAACAAAACTATTTTGTTCCATTTCTTTCATGCTTTCCATAAATGGTTTATTCACCACCGGAAAATTATCAATAGCAATCCCCTGGTCTAAAAAAGCACAGAGAATACGAAAAAGTAATGGGTGGACTTTATTATCTAAGTCCAAATGATAAACATCCTTCCAATATTTTCTTAATTGCCCTATCCGTGGATGATTAAGCATATCGTAATCCTGGTTGACGAGTTTTTGTTTCCATTCAGTGACAGCATCTTTCCCTTTCTTATTAGCTATCACCATTTGTAGCACATCTTCCCGTATCCTTCCTGTTGTGTGCATGGCTCTGTATTCGGGTAACTGCAAATGCACCTGAAAGCCAAAAATTTTTGACGCTTTGAAAATTGCATCATAAAATTTCATGTGCTGAAAAGCATGGAGTGAGTTATGATGAATAAAATCTTTTAATGCTTGTTGGGACGGCAGAAAGTGCTTTAGTTCATGAATTACATGTGCTTCGTTAAAGGAATGATTGCTCATATAAAATAAAAATCGGGTTGGAGGTTTTCTCCAACCCTGTTTAATAAATTAATGTCTTAGTTCGGCTACGCTAAATTTTGGATTTTTTTCATCTTTAATATAAGATACATCCTTATAAAATTCCACCTTACCGGTATCAATATTATACATGGCGCCTACAATGCCTATTTCTCCTTTGTCTAACATTTCCTCCAGAATAAAACTACGTTCGATAATACTCTTTACACTGCGCTTTACATTCAATCTAGCTACATTCTCAACAAATTTTCCGTTTTTTGAATTTCTCTTATCGACAGCCGTAGTTTCAGATTCGGAGTAAACAGCCGGTTGCAATTTGGATAACAACTCTGTAAGGTTTCCCATTTCTACATGGTCACAGGCTCCTTTTACTGCTCCGCACTTGGTGTGTCCAAGAACCACTATCAGCTTTGATCCTGCTACTTTACAGGCAAACTCCATACTGCCCAGAATGTCTGTATTTACAATATTACCGGCAATTCTGATTGAGAAAACATCGCCTAATCCCTGGTCAAAAATCAATTCTGCAGAAGTGCGGCTGTCAATACAGCTAAGTACGGTGGCAAATGGCCATTGCCCGTCACGGGTGGCATTCACCTGGGCTAATAAATCTCTCTGTGCTTTTAAGTTTTTTATAAACCGGGCATTGCCTTCCTGTAAAATTTCCAATGCCATCCTGGGGGTTAAACTTGATTGTGTTTCTTTTGTATGAACTCTCATTTTAAAAATTTATTTTAATTTTTTATAAAAATTGTTTATTTAAGCCGGTTCAATAAAATTGACCGTTTCAACCGTTATATTTTTTGTTTTTGCATTGCTTCTGAAATCACGAATAAGCTCTACAACATCGTAAGCAATGGATTTAGAATTGGTACAATCAATAATAACTTTTGAATTTTTCGGGATTTCTTCCAACTCTTTTATCACACTTGCTTTATTAAAGAAAGAAACTTCTTCGGCTAGTACAAGATGATGCACTTCATTTCCTTCTTCTGTTGTAACCGTTTCTTTTCTGTAGTGAGAATTACGATAGCTATGACGGAGTGTGTAAAAAATACCGAAGAGGATACCGATAGTAATTCCTTTTAATAAATCAGTTGTTATTATTCCAATAACAGTAGCTATAAAAGGAATAAACTGTTCCCAACCCAATTTATACATCTGTTTAAACAAACTGGGCTTGGCTAATTTATAGCCTACCATTAATAATATGGCGGCTAAACTTGCCAGCGGAATCATATTCAATAAACCGGCTATTGTTATAGCTGAGATTAATAAAAAGACTCCATGAAGTATGGCTGATAGTTTTGTTTTACCCCCAAAATTAATATTGGCTGAACTGCGTACAATAACCTGTGTTATGGGTAAACCCCCTATTAATCCCGAAACAATATTGCCTAACCCCTGTGCCTTTAATTCACGGTTGGTGGGTGTAACTCTTTTATTGGGATCCATTTTGTCAGTAGCTTCTACACACAACAATGTCTCAAGGCTTGCAACAATGGCCATTACAATAGCAATTTTCCAAACTTCAATATTTGTTATTGCAGAAAAATCAGGGAATGTGAACTGGCTAAAAAACTCTGTTAAATTATGTGCAACCGGAAGTCTTACTACCTGGTCTTCTGCCAAACTGAAGTTTAACGTTCCTTTCTTAAATAAATAATTCATAACTATACCGAGAACTACTACTACTATCGGGCCTTGGATTAACTGAAATATTTTATGCTTCTTGATTAATACTTTATCCCATAATAGCAGTATTACCAGTGAAATTGCCGCTATCAGCAGAGCTCCCGGAGTAATAAAATCGAATGCTCTACCAATTTCAGAAAAGGTATTCTGACCGTCTGCCTGTAAAAAAGCTTCGTCTCCTTCCGTATCTTTATCCCAACCCAAGGCATGGGGAATTTGTTTTAAGATAATTAAAAGCCCAATCCCCGTAAGCATCCCTTTAATTACTGAGGAGGGAAAGAAGTAGGCAATAAAACCGGCTTTCGCAAAACCGAGTGCAAGTTGAATAATTCCGGCTATAACTACCGCCAGTAAAAAAGCCGGCCATGAACCAAGTGTAGCGATGGAGGTTAATACGATTACTGCTAAACCGGCCGCAGGACCGCTAACACCAAGCGGTGAACCACTAGCAATACCTACAATAATACCACCCACTATTCCAGCTATAATACCGGCAAATAATGGTGCCCCAGATGCTAGTGCAATGCCAAGGCACAAAGGAACTGCTACAAAAAATACGACAATACTCGCCGGAAGGTCGCTTTTAAATTCTTTAAATATGTTATTATCCTTCATAAGAAGCTTTTTTGATTTAATTAAAAAAGAGAGCATTACTTCCAAATAAGATTTATCTGCGATGATTATGATTGCAAACCAATTTTTCCTTTATATAACCCGAATCAATTTTCTGCTTTTTCCAAACTCCTGCACCGAAACTCAATACGGAATTGTTAACTCCGGCAACTACAATACCGCCAACAATACCCGAGATAAAACCATTAAAAAATTGGGTGCCGATGGTGGATACAATTCCTAAACACAATGGCAATGCCACTAAAAAAACAACTAAAACTGATGGTAAATGAAACTTCTGGTTTTTAAAAAAACCCTTGTTCATGCGTTTTGAGTTATATAAATATAAAAAGGGATTAAAATCACCTCAACGGTGAAAGCACTTCAATAAATAATGTAAGATGTATGTTATGCCTGATCAGGAGGCATATCGGGCAATGATAAGAAATCTTGGGTGTTTACAAGGTCATTTTTCAAATAGAAATCAGTAACCATTTCTATTAAAAGAAGAAAATTTGAGTTTGATGAATTTTTGTCTTTTGTTTCTTCTTCTTTTCCTTTTTTCTCGTTTTCTTTTTTCTCATCCGGATCCTGAGATCCCATTATCAAGCTAAATGGGCTGTAGTCGCGGAATAAGGGTGTTGCTATCTCCACAGTAAAGGAGATAAGTAGTATTAGCACCAATATTTTGTACACAAATTTCCGCATGGCTGGCAAATGTAACAGCTAATAACATTAAAAAGTTCATTTTTTTGTCAATTTTTTTATTAAACGTATTATCTCAGTTATAATCAACTCTCTTAAATGCAAAGACTTAGTGTTAAATTTGAATAAACTCCTTTTATCATGAAGCCATACGAGGTATTATTGAAAGATAATAAACTTTGGGCCGCAAAAAAACAGGCTGAAGACCCTGGTTTTTTTGACCGGCTGCTCCACGTTCAAACACCCGAATTTTTATGGATTGGGTGCAGCGACAGCCGGGTGCCCCCCGACCAGATAACACAAACTGAACCGGGAGAAATATTCATTCACCGCAATGTGGCCAACCTCGTAGTAAACACAGATGTGAACCTAATGAGTGTATTAGACTATGCCGTGAATCATTTGAAAATAAAACATGTGGTTGTTTGCGGACATTATGGATGTGGCGGCATAAAAGCGGCTATGTCGAACGAAGATTTTAACCAGGTTTTGAATATGTGGTTAAGAAATATTAAAGACATCTACCGAATTCACCGTAAAGAACTGGAGGCCATGCCAGATGATAACAGGAGGGTTAATAGAATGGTGGAGTTAAATGTAAAAGAACAGGTTTTTAATCTCGCCAAAACTGCTATCATTCAAAAAGCATGGAGCAATGACAAACGGCCCGACCTGCATGGCTGGGTGTATGGCCTGCATGATGGTATCATCAAACCAGTAGTAGAGATGCAGGCAGGTACTGATATTGACCCTTTGTATGAATTTGAAGGATTAAATGATTAACTACCCGGTTAAATAATGTTGAAAAAGAAAAACTGCTGCGCCTGCCAGATAACCAATCAATGCCAGCCATCCTATTTTTTTCATATACCAGAAGAATTCAATTTTTTCTAAACCCATAGCCGCAACACCTGCTGCTGAGCCAATTATTAAACAACTACCACCTGTGCCGGCGCAATATGCCAGGAACTCCCAAAAGAAATGGCCGGTGGGATATTGCTCTAAACCATACATGCCTTGTGCAGCAGCCACTAATGGTACATTATCCACTACTGCGGATAACAAGCCGATAGAAAGGGTGATGACTTTTATGTTGCCAATAGAATCATTCATTGTTATGGCAAGATTGGTAAGTATGCCCGTTGCCTGCAATGCTGCAATACTTAATAATATTCCAAGGAAAAATAAAATACTTGGCGTATCAATTTTTCGCAACGCATGGTTGACAGATAAATGGCCTCTTTCTGCAGCGTCTTTTTCGCTATGAATCATTTCAGTTATTACCCACATTACTCCAAGCCCCAACAAAACACCCATATAAGGTGGAAGGTGAGTAACCGTTTTAAATACGGGAACAAAGAGAAGACTTCCAACACCTACCCAGAATACGGTATTCCTTTCCCTTTGGGTATTGGTAAATTCCGTTTTTCCTTCTGCTTCTTCAATTCTTTCTGCATTTCCTTTTACCTGCCTGCTAATAATAAAGGCGGGCACCAAAAAACAAACGAGGCTGGGTAAAATAGTTTGTATTATTATGCTGCCAGCAGT
>JANNCC010000281.1:0-14858 GCA_031386125.1 Chitinophagaceae bacterium | reverse complement strand
ATTGGATTGGGAGCAACATAGCCTGCTCCCAGTTTGGCCAGCTCCAGGCAGCGTTGCATGTAGTGATTTGGCGACATGATTCCGGCAAAAGTAAATGAATTAAGTTTGTTGCTCCCGCCAAACGGGACAAGTTATGACTGTACAAGAGGCCACTTATTACGTTTTAAAACAGCTCCGCACTATTTATGAAGAAGGTGAAGCCTCGCAGGTTATAGATTGGGTTATGGAGAAGATAACCGGGTCAAAAAAAACCGAAAGGATGCTGTACAAAAATGCAGCCCTTACAACTGATGAAGAAATTCAATTACGAAACTATACTGAAAGACTGTTGCAACATGAACCTGTTCAGTATGTGCTGAACGAGTCATGGTTTTGCGGATTTAAATTTTATGTTGACAAAAACGTATTGATACCACGACCGGAAACTGAGGAACTGGTAGAATGGATTATTACCAATTGCAGGTTCCCGGTTTCTACATTAAAAATATTGGACATTGGCAGTGGCAGCGGCTGCATTCCTGTTTCATTAAAAAGAAAAATCCGGAGAGCTGAAGTGTGGAGTTGTGACGTTAGCTCCGCTGCATTGGAAGTGGCAAAAAAAAATGCAATAGCCCTTGGAACTGATATAAATTTTATTCAGCTTGATTTTCTGGATGAAAAACAATGGGAACAGTTGCCTTCTTTTGACCTCATCGTTAGTAACCCGCCTTATGTTCCCGAAAAGGATAAAGAAACCATGCAGCCCAATGTGTTGCAATATGAACCTGCCAATGCCTTATTTGTTCCTGACAACGACCCATTGATCTTCTACAAAGCCATCGCAGCGTTTGGTAAAACACATTTAAACAAATCCGGCACCATTTACACGGAAATACATGAGACCCTAGGCGAAGCGACAATGAATATCTTTCAATCAGCAGGCTATGTGTCTGAAGTAAAAAAGGATATGCAACAAAAAGACCGGATGATTAAATCCGGTCTGGTATAATTTCGTCTGAGTTATAATCCTATTTAATTAAAGCAACAACTTTAGCCGTATCCTTCCGGGCAACCCTCATCACACGGAACACATCACCGTAGAAAGCAGCCGTATCCGCATTGATAACGACAGAAGGTGTGTCAACCAAGGCTTTGTATTTTTTAATTTCAAGCCGTAGCATTGAATCAAATATGGCCGATTCAATTCTTTTAGGCCCAATAAAGAACTGCTGGTCTTTACCTACCGAAACCATAATATTCTGTTTGGCCTTTGTATCTTTTGTACCGCTTGGATTATTCATCTTCACCAGGTTAGGATTGGCCATCGTAGCCACAATCAGGAAGAACATCAGCAGGATGAATAAGATATCATTCAGAGAATCTGTGAAAACCTCGCTGGATTCTCCTTTATGTTTTTTTCTGAATTTCATTGAGTGGTGGGTTTAACGGGTTGGTTCTTGCAAAATATCAAGGAAGTCAGATGAAGCAGCTTCCATTTTATTGGATGTCTTATCAATCTGTGTGTTCAGGTAGCTATAAGCCAGGTAAGCACCCAGGCCTATTACAAGGCCTGTGATGGAAGTAATAAGCTTGGTATAAATACCACCGGCAATAGTACCTACTTCAAAGTCATTCGATGAAGTGATCGTAGAGAATAATTGCATCAGGCCCACCAATGTTCCCACAAACCCGAAAATGGGAGCTGCTTTGGAAACAACAGAAAGAATGCCAAGATTTTTTTCTAATTTATACATCTCTAACTGGCCTACATTATCCATGCTTTTTTCAATGCTGTCGAGTGGCTTACCGATGCGCTGAATACCTTTATCAATAATCCGGGCTACCGGTGTATTGTTATTCTTGGCAAAACTTTTTGCGGCTGAAATATTACCGCTCACAATATTATCCCGGATAATATTCATGAAATTGTCGTCAATCTTTGCTGCATTGCGGATAGCAATAGTCCGTTCCGCAAAAACATATACGGCCAGTAGCAACATAATGGCAAGAGGAATCATAATCCATCCTCCCATTTTTAATAATTCGAAAAAACTTAGTGTGCCATCATGGTTACTGTCGCCGGCGGCGAACTTTGTTGTTTGAGCTACGGTGTCAACAATCTGTAGAAGGTCAATCATAATTGGTAATCTTTAGGTGTAAAAGTAGGTGTTGCCTGTTAATTTGTTTTTGGTCGTTTTCAACAGTTCTTAATAATGTTTCATTGAACGAGAAAAATAATGCCACGTTGTACAGAGAAGGGAAGTTTTAGAGTTATTTAACAACAAAAGCCCGGAAGACGATTCAATTATGATGAATTGTTTTCCGGACTTCGGGTCTATTTTTCCAGGCTTGGTTAATTATCTGCTCCCGCCTGCTTTATCATCAAAGCCTGTATCTGCTTCATGGTTTTTTCCATTCCATCGGGACTGCCATCAAGGAATATTACATTGCCTTTACCATACTCAGCAAAATTCTTAACCGCTTCTGTCCACATGCTAAAGAGGATAACATTTGTATCAAGATTAGCTTGCTTCATTTGCTCAGCAGCTTCTGTCATACCTTTAGCCACTTCCTGGCGGAATAAGGCCACACCCTGTCCACGAAGCTGTGCGGCTGTTCTTTCTGCTTCCGCTGATATCTTTATAGAATTTCCTTCTGCTTCCGCAGCTTTTGTTTTAGTGATTAACAAGGCCTGGCCTTCATTTTCAGCAGCCGCTTTCAGGTTGTTAGAGGCCACCACCTTGCTCATCGAATCAAGAATCACTTTATCAAACGTAATATCATTGATCTGGAGGTCAAGCAAATGGTATCCCCATTCTTCCAGTGTATGATCAATTTCTACTTTTACATATTCTACAATTTCCCGGCGAAGGCCTAATACTTCCGCCTGCTTTTTAGTAGCCACAAATGAACGGATATTACCTTCAATCGTTCTGATAAGTGCCTGCATCAGGTCTTTATCACTGATAAATTTAAACGCCACTTTCTTAATCGTCTCCTCACTGGCATTTTGCACGGCAAAAAGCATCATCACTTTAAAATACACATTGGCCTGATCTTGTGTTACTGCCTGGAACTCCAATTCTACCGAACGGTTTTGAATAGAGAGTTTTTTATAAATCTGTTCTATCAATGGTATTTTAAACCGCAGGCCGGGCCCGGCTATTCGTCTGTATTTTCCGAACATCGTTACTACAGCAATAGTTCCCTGGTTGACAGAGTATAAACCACTAAAGAATACAACGACAGCTACAAGAGCCCACCAATATTCCGCAAACAATTTTGCAAAGTCCATGATTTATGATTTAGAATGTAATGTACGACTAACTTTTTTCTTCGCAGATCATTGCCAGGTGCACCATCGTCTCTACAGCCTTATTCATATCCTGCACACTGATAAACTCCAGTTTGGAATGGATAGCCTGCTCCCCGGCAAATAAGTTGGGGCAAGGTAAGCCCATGAATGACAAGCGGCTGCCATCTGTACCGCCACGAATGCTTTCCATCTTCAGCTCAAGCCCGGCTCTTGAAATGGCCTCTTTGGCATAGTCCACCACATGGGTATTTACATCTAGTATCTCCTTCATGTTGCGGTATTGCTCCGTCACAGTAAATTCAAAAGATGCTTTTGGATAAGTACGCAACCTCTCTTCAATCTGTGTTCTTAAATAATCCTCCTTTTTCACCAGGCCATCTGTATCAAAATCACGGATGATAAAATCAATGGTACATTTTTCAGCAATACCTTCCAGCCTTACAGGATGAATGAATCCTCTTTTACCATCCGTTGATTCGGGAGATAACCTATCCTTTGGTAATGCCGCCAATATTTCACCGGCAACCTTCATAGCATTTATCATCTTATCTTTTGCATAGCCCGGATGAGCAATTACTCCATGAATAATAACCTGCACACCATCTGCACTAAATGTTTCATCTTCTAATGAACCGGCTTCACCGCCATCTAATGTATAACCAAAATCAGCTCCCAGTTTTTTTAAATCAACTTTAGCCGTTCCTTTACCCACTTCTTCATCAGGAGTGAAAAGAATTTTTATCTCTCCATGTTTCACATTTTTATTTATCATTAAATAATTCGCCAGATCCATTATCTCTGCCACACCGGCTTTATCATCTGAGCCAAGCAATGTATTTCCTGATGCCGTGATAATATCATTTCCCATTTGTGTTTTCAGATAAGGATACTCACTTAACCGAAGCACTTGTGATTTATCATCAGGCAATATAATATCCTGTCCCTGGTAATTTTTATGCAGCAGCGGCTTCACACTAGTACCACTGCAATCCGGTGCGGTGTCCACATGGGCGCAAAAACAAATTACCGGTACTTTCTTACCAGTAGTGGAAGGAATTGTTCCATACACATAACCCCACTCATCCATGTGAGCATCTGTGATGCCTATCTGCTTCAATTCTTCTGCTAATATTTTGCTTAAATCCTTCTGCTTTTCAGTGGTAGGGTAAGAAGAAGATTGCGGGTCACTCTGCGTATCTATCTGCACATATTTTATAAATCTGTCTGCTGCGGTGAACTTATAGTTTTCAAACATATTTTTTCTTTTGGGATATTGAATATACACCAAAAAAAATGGTTCAGGCATTTACACCTGAACCATTCAACTATTAACTTTTCAACAAATTATGGCATAATAATCAACGGAGTGCCACCGACAATTTCTACCAGTTCAAGGTCGAATATCAAATCCTGTCCGGCAAGCGGATGATTGGCATCCAGCATCACCACCTCTTCTTTTATTTCAACAATGGTTACCTGGAATTGCTGACCTTGCTGATCACTCATCCCTAACGGCATTCCAACTTCAATGTCCAAATCCTTAGGAAACCGATCTTTCGGCATTTCAATCACCATCTCCGGATTTCTTGCCCCGTATGCTTCATCAAAAGGAATATTGACTGTCTTTTTTTCGCCGACGGCCATACCAGTTACACCCTCATCAAATCCGGGAATAACTGCTCCGCTTCCCACTTCAAATTCCAGCGGCTCACGGCCTGCTGATGAATCAAATGTTTCGCCGGAAATTAACTTACCGTGATAATGTACTTTTATTTTATCACCGCTTTTTACCTGTCCCATTGTATTATTTTTAATTAGTAATATAAAAACAGGCTTGCAAGGTAGGAAAAACAGCCATGCAACCATTCAAATATTTAACCCTGTCTGAGTATATATTTTGTGTACTTTACCGGCGGATTAAAAAAATTGTCATGAAACTATTTAAAATATTATTTCCCGTCTTATTGTTAGTTACTGCCTGTACTGCACAAAAACCAAAGGCACAGTCTTCAGACGCTGCAGCGGAAATGACTGCGACCGGGGCAAATACAGAGGGAATATTAGCTGGCGCAGACAGGGTAAATGTATACCTGCCACTTATTAAAGGAAAAACGGTGGGGATTTTTGCTAACCAAACTTCTATGGTCGGCAATACCCATTTGGTGGATACATTGATGAAACTTGGTGTCGACATCAGGGTAATATTTGGTCCGGAGCATGGTTTTCGGGGCACGGCTGATGCCGGGGAGAAAGTGGGTAACTACACTGATACAAAAACAGGCATCCCTGTTGTTTCCTTATATGGCAGCAAAAGAAGACCTTCTGCCGAGGATGTAAAAGGAGTTGACCTGCTCATTTTTGACATACAAGATGTTGGTGTTCGTTTTTATACATTCATTTCTTCTTTAGAAGAATTTATGGAAGCTGCTTTTGAATTGGGCAAACCTTTAATGGTGCTTGACCGCCCCAATCCAAATGGCCATTATGTGGACGGCCCGGTGCTGGATTTAAAGTACAGGTCGTTTGTTGGCCGCCAGCCTATTCCAATTGTTTATGGTATGACTATCGCCGAATATGCCTTTATGATTGCCGGAGAAGGATGGCTGAGTGAAAAGGCCAATGCAAAATATGCCTATTACAAAACAGCAGAGAACTCTGTTGACACTCCTTTTCATTTCCAGGTAATTAAATGTAAAGGCTATGATCATAAAACAAAATATGTATTACCTGTAAAACCATCTCCCAATCTTCCTAACATTCAATCCATATATCTCTATCCTTCTGTATGTTTTTTTGAAGGAACAGTATTGAGTGAAGGAAGAGGAACCAATAAACAATTCCAGGTGTTCGGACATCCCTCTTTACCTAAGAATTTATATTCATTTACTCCTAATCCAAATGAAGGAGCTAAAAGTTCAAAACTATACGGCCAGGTTTGTTATGGCTGGGATTTATCAGGCACACCCGATGAAGTACTGTCTAAAGCAAATAATAAAGTACAATTGAAATGGCTTTTAGAAGCTTACAAACTGTTTCCGGAAAAAGAAAAATTCTTTTTACTTCCCAAGTCAGGTAAAATGGAAGAATCTTTTATCGCTAAGCTATCTGGTAATAATGAACTATGGCAACAGGTAACAGCAGGTAAATCAGAAGAAGAAATCAGAAAAAGCTGGGAACCGAAATTGAGTGAATTTAAAACTATAAGGAAGAAGTATTTAATGTATGATGACTTTGAATAACTAAATCATTTGCTGTTGTGTGGCAATACGTACCAGCAAAGCAGTATTTTTTACTTCAAATTTCGCCAGCAAGTTCTTACGGTGGGTGTCCACTGTGGTTGTGCTGATAAAGAGTTTCTGCCCTATTTCGCTATTCGTCAGCCCTTCTGCAATTAATTCAAGTACTTCTTTTTCACGGCGGGTTAATACAATATTAGTGCTTTCATTTCTTCGCAGTGTTTGAGAAACTTCATCACTTAAATAAGTTTTGCCTTTCGCCACGGCTTCTATTGCCTCCATCAATTCTTCCTGGGAAGCATTTTTCAATACATAACCAGAAGCCCCGCTGTCTATCATTTTTTCAATAAAACTTTGTTGATTAAAAGTGCTGAGACCAATAATAAAAACAGAAGGATATTTTTCTTTTACTTCTTTGCATAAATCAATACCGTTTTTATCCGGCAGATTGATATCCATTAAAATCACATCGGGCTGCTGTTGTTGTAGAAAAGCAAGGCAAGAAGCAGCATTGGTGGCATGACCAGCCCATTCAATACCCTTTTCATTTTGCAATAATGAGCGGATACCTTCAATTACCATGTAGTGGTCATCAACTATGAAAACTTTGGTTGCCATTTAAGTATTCAATTCAATATGAACGGAAGTCCCTCTACCGGGTTCTGATTGCACATCCAATTTACCTTTTAAATATTCAACACGACTCTGAATATTACTCCAGCCAATTCCTTTTGTTCCTTGTAAAATTAATGGACTAAACCCTTTGCCATCATCTTCCACAGTAATGCTGATTTCATTATTCGCTTTACTTACCTGAACAATAGCTGTTTTGGCAGCAGCATGCTTCATAGTATTATTAATTAATTCCTGCACTATACGGTAAATAGCAATAGATATTGATTGCTCAAGCAGTGCATTCTCCATACCAATTGATTGATAATTTACCTGTAATGCCCCTGATTGATTAATATCATTACAAAAATCTTTTAATGCTGTGTTCAATCCAAATTTTACTAATGCCTCCGGCATCATATTATGTGCCACCCGGCGCATTTCTTTTATGGAACTGTCCAGCATATCCATGCTGCGTTCAAAAGCCTGTGCATTATCAGGCGTCATTATAAGATTTCCTTTCATAGTTTGAAATGAGTATTTAATGCCCGACAACATTCCGCCCAATCCATCATGCAGGTCTTTTGCCAGACGGGTTCGTTCCTGCTCCTCACCTTTTAATACAGCTTCGGTAGCGGTTAATTTTTTCTCCGTCTCCAGTTCATTGATACGTTGTTGCTGAAATTTTTGCTTTTGCGTATAGTTTCGATAAGTTAATAATGAAACGATAAGTAATGTAATAACACTACCGGTAAGTATATAATTGAAAGCTCTCTTTCTCTGAATTTCTGCTTTTTGCAACTTTATCTGGCTATCCTTTTTTTCTGTTTCATACTTTTTTTCAAGATCAGCTGTACTTTTTAAGACCTTTTCATTTAATAAAGCATCAGCCATCGAGTCTGCTTTTTCTTTTGCTGTGATTGATGTAATATAATCTCCTTCCCTGGCAGCTATATAAGAAAGCACCGTATAACAATTTTTAAGCTCATCATTCAGGCTGTCAGCAATTGCAATAGACAGTGCTTCATTAATATTCTTATATGACTCCTTACTGCTGTTATTAAAAAACTGGGCATACGCCAAATTGTAAAGAGAACTGGCCATCATCTGCCTGCTTTGCAATTCTCTTGATAATGCCACGGATTTTTCTGCTGCTTTCAGCATATCGCCAAAGTTGTGCAGTGAAGCGTACAGGTTACATTGGTAACCATAAATACTGCCTTCCGCATATTTGTCATTCAGCCTTACCGATTCTTTAATTGCTATATTGTAGAAAAACATTGCACTATCGGCCATCTTGAGACCGTCATAACTTTGTGCCAGGGTGGCATAAACCCGGTTTATATACATGTTTTTCTCACTAAAAACATTATTCAGATATACTGAATGAATGGCAGCCTCTACTGATTTTCTGTATTGACCCAAGCTATAATAACAATTAGCCAGGCTATGATAAACGCCGGATAGTATCGAAGAGTCTTTAACAGATTCTGCTGCATCTTTTACTTGTAAGGCATAATCTAATTGGTCTTTAAAGTTTCCTAAGTAAGCACTTATAATTCCAAGATTATTCAGCATCGTTATTACTTTTATCGAATCTTTTAACTTTCTCGCCATTGCAAGCCCTTTGTATGATTCATCCAGTGCCTGACTGTAATTTCCTTTGGTATAAGAAAGAACAGTACCCTGCTGGTAGTAATAATAAATACCCTTATCAAATTTTAGTGCCTCAGATAAAATTTTTCCTTTTTGGAGGTAATAATCCGAAGAGTCCTGGTTATTGGTTTCATATAAACTGGCCAGTGTAAGAAGAAGCATAGCCTTGCTTGTATCTTCTTTAGAGGTCTTTAGTACTTTTAGTAAACTATCCACTTTTCCGGCGTGGCCGGTATCTTGCGCATTAGCAACAATGGCAAAACCAGGCAACAGCAGTATAAAAAACAATTTTCTCATAGCCTTAAAATAAACCTTTACTTCTGCATTACAAATAAACAATCTCTTTTCTATAAGCCCTCTCCCCTTTTTCCATGATTTTTTTATTTTTCCAAAATATCCTGTTTTTAAGGGATAACTTAACCCTAAAATCTTCCCCATATTTACACTGAAATAAAAGGATTCAAATGAAAAGGATACTACAAACTCTGTTACTCTTCTGCAGTGTATATAATGCAAATGCACAAACCGAAGACTATTACGGGCCTGTAACCATCTCCTTTCATGGTATTATTTGTAACCGGCCTACCAATGATGACGGCTTGGGTATGGACGGTGTTGGTGATGAAGTAAGTGTCCATTTCTGGAACTGGACATCCGTTGCAAATAACCGTGCAAATTTTAATGGTATGTCAAGAATTTACGGGGAAGATTTTTTTCTACATGACAGAGTTAAAGCAGGTAGTGCCACTATCAATGGAGGAATAAAAGCAGGCGATAGTTATTACCGGGAAGGTGTGTATGGAGATAATGATCCTGCTATTCTTACCAAATACGCAATCGTTAACACTTTTTGTTCACAAAATACACTGATTGCTATCCTTCCTACTATTTGGGAAAGAGATGAAGGAACATTGGGTGTGACACCGATACAGGATTTTGGTGTGGTAACAAATAATGCGTTCAATGATATGGCAATAAAACAAAAGTTATGGGATTTTCGTAACAGCTATATTTATGACGATAACAACCCCTATGGCTACTTCGTGGCCGGAGGAAATATTGGCCTTGATGCCAAATATGCAGGAATGTTCATTGCCAATAAGAATAAACTGGCAACACGGCCAATTGGTCTTTTTCCCAACTGGGATATCAGTTCACAACTACTGGTGTTGACTCCTAAAACAATAAAAATAATTGCTGAGAAAGATTATGGGTATGGCAAAGGGATTATACCTGTCACTTATAATGAAGAAAGCCTAGGCAATACATTTGGCCATGGTAATTATATTATATTGCTACGGATAGTAGCAGACATTAAACTTAGAGAGCCGCCACCACCAGTAAAACAATATTCAATAGGAGTAGAAGTTAATTCGGTTGCCTCCGGTGAAAGTTTTGAATTTTCTATAGACGGAATAAACAGGGTCACCGTAACAAAAGAGAAAACACCTTTTTACTTTCCTATCAAGTTATCTACCGGACAGCAATTCAGGGTAATCCAACTATCCGGCCCGAGAACTTGCCAAATAGTTCCAAATAACGGTACTGTTGCAGATACCGGAATTATTATAAAAGTAGAATGTACTATTCCTCCATCCAGTCACAAAATAGGTGTTAAGATAAATGCTGTTGACGTTGGCGAACGATTTGAGTTTTCTGCAGGGGTAAATAAAAAGATAACAATTACAGAGGCAAATAAAGTCATTTACTTTCCCGGCACTTTTACTACAGGTGACAATTATACAATAACCCAGCTTTTCGGGCCAAGGAGCTGCCAGATAACACCAAACACCGGACAAATAGGGCATGAAGATGTTATTATCAGTACAGACTGTGGTGCTATTCCAAAAAAAGTACATTTATCCTGTCACTTTATAGCACCCTACCAAACAAAAATAGTTTTACAAAATAATTTTTCCGACTCTTTAGTAACCTTTATCCCCAATGGCATTACAAGCGGATTAGGCGCTGCCTTTAATAACTTTACTAAACGATACACTGTTGGCAGCCCATATTCCATAAGTGTAAAATCAGTTTCTCCCGATTTAAAATGTATTGTCTATAGCAATGCAGAAGGAACGGTAGAAGAAAGCCCACAACTTATCTGTGTAAGATGTGATAAAACGTATGACCTTGTAAGCCGCAGTACCGACAATAAAATACTAAGCACTTATTACGAAAGTTTTACCCCGGTTATTGGCGGCAATGAAAAAGATGAAGGCCGGTATGTGGCCTTTGGATCATCTGGTAAAGGCATGGATGGCTCAACAGGAAAATATCGCCAGATATTTCGGCGGGACAGGATAACAGGGGAAACAAAACTCATCAGCAAATCTGCTAATGGCGAAGAGGCAAATGGCAACTGCCATGCACCAGCTATTTCTGCCGATGGAAAAACGGTGGCCTTTGAATCGTATGCAACAAACCTGCCTGGCAGCGACAATAATGGGGCAAGGGATATATATGCATGGCAGGAAAGTACAGGAAAGGTTTCACTAATCAGTAAATCACAAACTGGTGAAGCAGCTAACTCCGAAAGTATGGAGCCAACTGTTTGCGGCAATGGAAATGTGATAGCCTATAGTTCCGGTGCTGGGAATATAACACCTGGTGTCCAGGGTACATCTACTGTAAATGTGTATATACATAGTTTGCTTACCGGAACAACAGAGTTGCTGACAAAAGATTATGAAACAGGAAAAGGGGTTGGAGGCTCAGTACCATCTATATCTGAAGACGGAACAAAAGTTGCGTTTTGTTCATTCTCTTACAGGCTTACACAAAACGATAATAATAATTTCTGGGATATTTTTTTATGGGAAAGTTCTTCTCCAAAGCTTAAAAGGATAAGCCTTACTTCAATGAGTGGTGAAAGGAATCAGGGAACTGAAAGCTCCAGCCGTGTTGTTGCTCCATCTATATCCGGCAATGGAAATTTTATTGCATACTCCACCACTGCTTCTAATATAGTATCGGGGGATATTAACGGGAAACAGGATGTTTTTGTTTACAATGTTTCTGCCAGCAGTGTAAAAAGAATAAGCACCTCTAATAATGGTGAAGAAAGCAATGGCGACAGCCCCATCAGCCAGGGAGAGAGAATTGGTATAAGCTATGATGGAAAATGGGTAACATACAATACTGCGGCAACCAACTTAGGTGTATTACCAGGTAATATTGTATTACATAACACAAGAAATGGTGAAATATTTCCTATTACGAATACCAATGGCGGCAGTACTGCCAGGCCGATGCTATCAAGAACGGGTGGCTATGTGATTGCAGGTTGCAGTGAAAAATATGATAAAAGGTTTTCTTCATCAGGAATATTTGTTTTTTACACAGGTAAATAAAAAAGCTATTCAGATAAACGAAATACTAAAAAATTTAATTATGAAAACAAGCATTTTCTTACTTTTCTTTCTTGCAGCAGTATCATCCTTTGCGCAGCAACAAACTTTTGATATTGCCACCTACACCGCACCAAAAACATGGAAAAAACAATCTGCCGAAAGTGCCGTTCAGTTTTCAAAAGAAGATGCAGCAAAAGGTACTTATTGCATGATAACATTGTACAAATCAGTGCCAGGCACTCCCGGTTCAAAAGAAAATTTTGATTTCGCATGGACATCTGTAGTAAAAGAAATGGTGACTGTTTCAACAAGCCCGGAAATGCAGCCGCCTGCAACAGAGAACGGCTGGGAGGTACAAAGTGGCTATGCCCCTTTTGAAAGCGACGGCACCAAAGGTGTTGTAGTATTAGTAACATCAAGTGCTTTTAAAAAAATGGTGAATATCATCATACTTACTAATACAGATGTGTATGAAAAAGATATTACCGCCTTTTTAGAGTCAGTCAGCTTAAAGAAACCTTTGGGTGAAACCGGGCAGACAGTTAAACCAACTACAACCCCTGCAAAGCAACTGCAGGCAAAGTCAACTGCTAAAGCAGACGGCTTTGCTTTTACCACTACCAATTTTGATGATGGCTGGACAAGTACAGTGCAGGAGGATTGGGTAGAAGTTGTGAAGGGCAATACAAAAGTGCTGATTCATTATCCTAATAGAAATGCCGATACTTACAATTCAGTTTTACTGGATGGATTAAAAAATGCCTGGAATGTTTTGGTTGCTCCCAAATACAGTTCAGCAAGCAATTTTGAATTTAAGCCTATCACCGGCTGGCAATCAATTGAATTTGCTGAGGCAGATATGATGGAAAAAGCAAGTGGTAATAAAGTTCATGTTGTATTGTTTAAAATTAATTATTCGAGTGGCAATGGCAGATACTTAGAGTTTATAACTCCTGATAAAAAATTATTTGAGCAACAATTTGGTGTTTATCACCAGGAATCGTACGGATGGGAAAAAATGGAAAAGATGGCTACTTATAATAAATTTGCGGTAGCGGCTTCCGATCTTAAAGGCAAATGGACCACCAATTTTACCGGCATGACACAGTATGTTAATGCCTATACCGGTGCAAGTGCTGGTGCCAATACACATGCTTCCAACGAGAATTTTATTTTTGGAGCAGGCAATACATACAAATGGGATTTGGCGGTAGCTAGTGGTTTTGTGGGTAATATTAAATTTCAAAGTGTAAAATCAAGCGGCAAATTTTCAGTGCCGAACAACTGGCAGATTAATTTTTCAGACATTGAAGGCAAACCCAAAACGTACAATGCTTCTTTTACTTGTATTAAAGGAGCAAGAGTATTATGGTTAGGTGATACTGGTTTTGGCAAAGCTGAATAACAAGTTTTAAAACAGTAAGACAATTTAATATGAAAAAAATACTATTAGTCGGGGCTTGCTTCATTTCGTTGAATGCAATGGCATTTGATACTTGGTGGCATGCAGAATGTACACGGAAAGCAATGGTAGCAAATGGATTTTCTGCGGATGCCAGGCTGGCTACACAGGTATCCAATTATCTGACAGATTTTTTGGCTGTATTGAATATGCCGAATGAAATATTAAAGGAAAAGGGAATTGAACGGATAAGATTCAGAAGCAATCACTCTTATGATTTTTTGCATTTTGATGCCGTGTTTACCAACGCAGATCTTGAAAAAAACTGGAACCTGCTGTTAAATAACACCATTCAATGTTTAAGAAAATATACTGCCGGAAACATCGTGGAACCAGGTTTCAGATTGATTGTACTTTTCAATATCATTGGAGCCAGTCTCCATGCCATACAAGATTTTTATTCGCATTCAAACTGGGTGAATATACACTTGTCAAAAAGAATAATCCCAATACCTATCTGGTATGATGTGCCTTTTACTGACAGACAGAATTTGAAACTATTCACAGGCATTTATCAAAAACCATTTAATGGACATGTGTCTCACGACTCTTTACACAAAGACTGCTCATCAAGAACATACAATAAAGAAGCGGTGGAAGCTGCTGAAAGAGCCTCTATTGATTGGGTAAAGAGATTAATGGATTCGGTATCGCAAGCACCCTGGGGTGAATTGAAAGCATATAACATACAGAATGATATGATAATGAAAAATTTTCTTTCCAAACTGGATGCTACCTTTTTAACTTCAAGCTCCATTTTAGGGGGGCATTTTGATGGTAGCAACCCAGTGAAGCATGTATTTTCAGCAGAAGACACAAAAGAAAGAGTGCAGGCTGGTATTATATTAGAAAGAACACTTTCAGAATACACCACTAACATGGGTATTGCTTCTAATAAGTTTAAACTACCAACACCCTACTGGGCCGGTTTCATGGGCTATAATATAACTTATGATATTGCCAATGGCCTGTTGTTGAATGAAAAAAAATATACCCCACCGGCCAGTAAACCAAAATAGTGTTTTTAACACCGAAAGAATAACCCCTCTGTCTTTTCATTTACCTTCGCAGCAATGAAAGATTTTCAATCACTTCGAATAGTTTTTATGGGCACACCGGAATTTGCCGTCGCTTCATTAGATGCCTTGATAAAAGCCGGTTGCAATATTGTTGGGGTAATAACCGCCCCCGATAAACCAGGAGGCCGGGGAATGCAGTTGCAACAAAGTGCTGTTAAGAAATAT